>JBILVH010000162.1:0-4578 GCA_044370555.1 Candidatus Nanopelagicales bacterium | reverse complement strand
TCAGTTCGTTGCCGACGAAGCTGCGCACGCCGGGGCGCAGCGTGAACGTCCATTCCCGGCCGTCCGGCGAGGTTTTCCACGACTGCGCGAGGTGTGGCTCGACCTTGGTCGGATCGATCTGCATCTGGCCGTCCGGACCGCGGACCCGGCCCAGTCGCACCAGGCTCTCGTAGACGTTGACCACCGACTCGATCGAGCCCGGGACCCAGACGTCGCCGTCGACGCCGCGCGGCCCGGAGACCGCGGCGACGACCAGGTCCTGCGCGGCGGCGGGCAGGGCCGAGGCCAGTGCAATCGCCGCGGTGGCGAGGATGCTTCGGATCGACTTCATGACTGTGCTCCGCTGCGGGATGGCGTCGGGTCGTTGGACAAGCCGTAGTGGCACGCGGCGTCGGAGGCCGTGATCCGCCCGAGCCGTAGGTCTTCGCGGACCTTCTCGGCGGGCCGCTGCGAGCAGTCGCCGTAGCCGCCGCCGCCGGAGGTCTCGCACACCACGCGGTCGCCGCGCTGCAGCGGCAGCGTGGAGAGCGCCGCGACCTCGATCACCTGGCCACCGCGCTCGATCCGATACGACGAGTGCGACCCCTCCAGGCCGCCGTCCAGTCCCCATGGGCGGGTCGAATGGCGGTCGCCGGCGGTCGACAGGGTCACGCCGTCGGCGAGGATCTCGTAGACCTTGCGCATGCCGAGCCCGCCCCGGTGGCGCCCGTGGCCGCCGGAGCCCTGTGCGAGTCCGTACTCGCGCACCCGCACGAAGGCGAACTCGGTCTCCAGCGACTCGACCGGCGTGTTCGCAGTGTTGGACATGCCCTGGGCGAGGCAGTCCTCGCCGTCGCCGCGCGCCGACGCGCCCGTGCCGCCGCCGAACACCTCGTGGTACACGTCGTAGCCGCCCGGGCGTCGGTGACCGAAGGCGATCGAGTTGGTCGCATCCGCGCCGCAGGCCGACACGAGGTGCGGCAGCTGCGCGCCGAAGGCACGCTTGAGGGCGGTGAACACCCGGTAGCAGACCGCCATTCGCGAGCGCACCGGCGCTGGAAAATGCGGGTTGCAGATCGAGCCCGGCCGCACGGTGACGCCGATCGGCCGGTAGCTGCCGTCGTTGACCGGGGTCTCCTCGCCGATCATCGACACGAAGAACGAGAACACCGACGAGTACACCGAGGCGACCGGAGCGTTGATCGGATACGGCACCTGGTCGTCGCTGCCCGACAGGTCCACGTGCGCGGTGTCCCCCGCCACCGTCACCCGGACGTGGATTCGCACCGGGGGTCGATTCGGATCCTGGGAGTCGGTGAAGTCCTCGCCTTCGTAGACGCCGTCGGGGATCGCGCTCAGGCCCTCGCGCATCACGCGCTCGGAGTGGTTCTGCACCTCGCGCATGCACGCGGTGACCGTGTCGTGGCCATAGCGCCCGACCATTGCCGACAGCAGTTCCGCGCCCCGCTGGGCGGCGAACAGCTGGGCGTGGAAGTCGCCGACCACCTTGTCGGGCGAACGCACGTTCGCCCCGAGGATCTTCGACAGCAGACCGCCCTTCAGGTCGCGGCTGACCGAAGCCTTGACCGCGGGGATGACGAAGCCTTCCTGGTAGATCTCGCGGGCGTTGGCATTGGAGGCCGGCGCGCCGCCGCCGATGTCGACGTGGTGGCATACCGAGCCGGCGAAGCCGATCAGCCGAGCGTCGCGGAACGCTGGGACGAACAGGATGATGTCGTTCAGGTGCTGACCCATCTCGTACGGGTTGTTCATCACGTACGCGTCGTCCGGCCCGGTGGCGGCGACGTCGTACAGCGACCGGATCCGCGCGAAGGCCAGGGCCATCGAGTTCATGTGGGTGGGGATCATCGGCGCCTGCGACACCAGTCGTCCCTCGGCGTCGAGCACGCAGGTCGACATGTCCTTGGCCTCGCGCACGATCGACGAGTAGGCCGAGGTGAGCAGCACCGTGCCCATCTCCAGCGCGATCGCGAGGAAATTGTTGCCGAGGATTCCCAGCGTGATCGGGTCGATCGCCGTCACCGGCGCGTCGCTCGCTCGCATCACCGTGTCTCCCGATGCAGTGTCAGCGTGCCCTGGGGGGTCGCGGTGGCCGACCATCCGGGCGGTACCACGGTCGCACTGGACGCTTCTGCGACCAGTGCTGGCCCGGCGATGCGTTCGCCTGGGGCGAGCGCGCCGCGCGACACCAGACGCGCGCGCTCGGGCGTGCCCCCGAAGACGATCTCGACCTCGCGCGCGGGGGTGGACGCGCCGGTGTCGAACTGCCGCACGGTCGGCGGTCTCGGGAAGCGCGCGACGGTTCGGCAGCCGACGATCTCGACACCCTGCTCGGGGAAGTCGTGACCGTACCGCGCGGCGTGCGCGGCGTGGAACCCGGTCGCCACCACCTCGAGACCGCGGCTCGCGATCGCCGCTGGATCGACCGCGAGCGCGAGCTCGTAGCCCTGCCCCACGTAGCGGGCGTCGACCGAATGGCTAAGCACCACCTGCGAGGCGGCGATGCCGAAGTCGGCCATCTCCTTGAGCGCCTGGGCCGACATCGACGCGAACGCGGCGTCGACCAGCGGCTGGGCGTCGGGCTGGGCGGGAGTGCCGGGCATCGAGCGAACGTAGTCGATCCGGGTGTCGGCCACCGAGAGCCCGAACGCCGAGAAGATGCCCGGCGCCGGCGGCACGATCACCGTGTCGATGTCCATCTCGGCGGCGATCGCCGCGGCCATGACCGGCCCTGCCCCTCCGTAGGCGAACAGAGCGAACGTGCGCGGGTCGTAGCCGCGCCGCACCGTGACCAGGCGCAGCGCCCGCGCGATGTTGCCGACGGTGATCCGCACGACCGCGTCGGCCAGCGCGAGCGGGGTCATGCCCAGGCGCCGGGCGAGCGGGTCGGCCGCGGCGTGCGCGAGCCCGCGCTGCAGCCTCATGCGCCCGCCGATGAATCCGTCGGCGTCGATCATGCCGAGCAGCAGCAGTGCGTCCGAGACCGTGAACGCGGTGCCGCCCTTGCCGTAGCACGCCGGTCCGGGGGCCGCGCCCGCGCTCTGCGGGCCGACCTGCAGCGCCCCGCCCGGATCCTGACGGGCGATGCTGCCGCCGCCGGCGCCCAGCGTCGCGATATCGGTCATCATCAGGCTGATCGGCAGCCCGTCGATCCGGTACTCGGCGTAGCCGCGCTGCGTGTGCTGCGCCCGTCCGTCGCTGATCACGCAGGCGTCGCAGGAGGTGCCGCCGATGTCGATCGTCAGCGCATCGCGCACGCCCAGGGTTGCGAGCACGCTGGTGACCCCGGTGACGCCAGCGGCCGGACCCGACAGGAACATCTTCGCCGGATTCTGCGCGGCCCGGAGCGCAGGCACCACGCCTCCGTTGGACTGCATGATCAGCAGCCGCCCGCGGAAGCCCCGTGCCGCGAGCTCGTGCTCGAGCCGAGACAGATAGCGCGACACCCGCGGCATCACGTAGGCCGCGATCGCCACCGTGCTGGTGCGTTCGTATTCGCGGAACTCGGGCGCGATCGACGAGGACGTCGCCACCGCCAGGTGCGGCGCGCGCGTGGTCAGTGAGGCCTCGAGCGCCCGTTCGTGGTCCGGAACCCGGTAGGCGTGCAGCAGACTGATCGCCACCGACTCCAGGCCGTCGATGCCGAGCACCTGGTCCACGCACCGCGCGACCTCGGCGTCGGTCAGCGCGAGTACCGGGGTGCCGTCGGCCCCCATGCGCTCGCGCACGCCGATCACGAGTTCGCGCGGGATCAGCGGCTCGGGCTTGCGATAGAAGAGATCGTAGACGCGGGTCTTGTCCTGGCGTCCGATCATCAGCACGTCCTCGAAGCCGGACGTGGTCAGCAACGCGGTCCGGGCGCCCTTGCGCTCGAGCAGCGTGTTGGTGGCGATCGTCGAGCCGTGGAACAGTTCGTCGATCGCGGCGATGCCGATCCCCGCCTGCTCGAGGATCTCCAGCAGACCGGTCACCGCGCCGCGACTGGGATCGTCCGGCGTCGAGGACACCTTGTGCGTGTGGATGCGGCCCCGATCGTCCTCGAGCACGAGGTCGGTGAACGTGCCTCCGATCTCGATGCCGGCTCTCATCGGTGCGGCGCGAACGGGTGCTTCACGGTCGATGGACTCAATGAGTTGACGCCAGTGCGGCGGGGCGTCTGCGGGCACGCGGACGGCGCAAGGAGTGTGGGCTGGTTTTCACGGTTGTGCAAGAATCCTTCATGGAGACGCAAAACGGCGGTCGGCGGCGAACCCGGGCGGCCGTGAGTTCCACCCGCGGCGCGTCGGTGCGGTCGGCTGCGGCCGGCCCGCCGGGCGACGAAGACGGGGCGTCGCACGACCTCGGGCTCGGTGCCCGCATCCGTGCGCTGCGCAAGGTGCGGCGCCTGCCGCTGAGCGAGGTGGCTGCGATCACCGGGCGCTCGATCGGATACCTGAGTCAGATCGAGCGCGGGCTGTCATCGCCGACGGTGCGCGAGCTGGCGCAGCTGGCCGAGGCGCTGGGAGTGGGCTTTCTCGATCTGCTGGCCGAGCCCTCGGGCGGTCGGCCCGATGCGCCGGTGCGGCGGCGCGCGAACGC
>JBILVH010000014.1:0-15755 GCA_044370555.1 Candidatus Nanopelagicales bacterium | reverse complement strand
GTTGCCCGTGAAATGCACCATGGACATCGGGTCGATCGCCTCGACGAGTGTGCCCTCGGCGGTCTCGCGGACCACGACGTTGCACGGCAGCAGCAGGCCGATGGACGCCTCGGAGCTCAACGCACGATGGGCAAGCGGCGGGTTGCAGGCGCCGAGGATCACATACGCAGGCATGTCTTCGCCGAGCTTGGCCTTCATGGTGGCCTGCACGTCGATCTCGGTGAGAACGCCGAAGCCCTGGGTGGCCAGCGCCGCCTTGACTGCGGGGATCACGTCCGCAAAGGGCTGTGGCAGGGTCACCGAGGTCCCGTAACTCATGTCAACTCCTTCGGTTCAGCGGCCACCATGCCGCGCTCAGGGCCGCAGCCGGATGAAGCCCAGCATACCCCGGGGGGTTATACGTCGTCAGCCCCTGCGTGCACGTTCGGAGCGCAGCGGGTGCTGGTCACGGTGGGGCCGGGGTGCGGACCTTGAGGTACCAGTCCCTGCCGCCCACGACACTCACCCGCATGAGGTAGCGGCCCGGCTCGAGCACAGTGAAGGGGTGCACCGCCGCATCCCCGCGGGCGTCGCTGCGCGAGGACCCGATCGCCATCCACTCACCGCCGAGTCGCACCCGCGTGCGCAGTCTGGCATTGGCCGGCAGGCCGGTGACTTGCGGTGAGACCGCCGAACCCTGGCCCACCGCAAGGACAGGCGCCCGGCTGCGACGCCAGGACATGCGGTCGCTCACATCGGGGTAGGTGACGGAGGGATTGGAGGGGCTGACCGGTTGCACATCGTCTCGGGGGTCAGGCGCGACCCCCATGCCTGCGATGCCCGCGGACACCCAGCCCGGGTCAACTCCGGGATTCGCTGATGCGAAGCGGACGGACGCCTCCTGCAGACCGACTCTCGTGGGGGTGAAGATAACGGTCACTATGCACGAGCCAGCCGCCGGCACGGTCGCACCCGAGCAGGAGTCGACCGCGACGCTGAAGGCTGCGGCATCCGTTCCCGAGATGGTCACGCCCGGACTCGCGAGCGAGATGTCTGCCGTGCCCTCGTTGGTGAAGGTCACCGCGAACGGCGGCGAGGACCGGCCGTACAGCGTGTCCGGGCCTTGCATTGTTCGTGCTCCCGCCTGGACCAAGCCGAGATCGTTGATGGTCCATCCGAGGGCGCCAGCAAGGGCGCCCTCGCGCGCAGTGGACGCCGCGTAGGAGTAGGCGAGGCTTGAGGCGCCGAGGGTGAGACCGGAGGCCAGGTTCTGCCCCGCCCAGCTGTTCAGCAAGGCGTCGTACTGAGCCGTGGTCAGGCCGGAGTTGTCCAGCATTCCATTCATGCCGCCCGACGCGCCCGCCACGACCGACGTCGGGCCCCATCCGCTGAGGTCTCGGGAGAAGGATCCGGCGCCGGCGAACATCTGACCCATGTTGGTCACCGCCGAGACATCCCATTCGCCAATGGGCTGGTTGAAGCTCGTGGCGGCGGCGAAGGTGCTGTTCATGTTCGTGACGGATGCGAGGTCGCCGTCCCAGGTGAGATCCTGTCCGCCATTGTTGAAGGCCGATGCGTTGGCGAACATCGAGCTGATGTCCGTCACCCCGGACATGTCCCACGCGGCTAGGTTCCTGTTGAACGACGTTGCACTATTGAACATGCTGTGCATGGAGACACCGGTGCCGATCTGCCAGCCGGCAACATCCGCGTTGAACGACGCCGCCGACTCGAACATGTTCGCGAAGACCGTGACGTTGCTGACATCCCAACTGCCCAGGTCGGCGCCACCGTTGTTGAAAGACGAGGCGCGGAAGAACATCCAGAGCATGTTGGTCACGTTCGACGTGTCCCAGGCCTGGAGGGGTTGGTTGAACGCCACCGCATCAAGGAACATCATGCTCATCTGCTGGACGTTGGACACGTCCCAGGCCGCAAGGGGCTGGTTGAATGCCGCTGCGGCAACGAAGGTGCCGTACATGCTCGTGACGTTCGAGACATCCCAGTGCCCGATCGGGGAGTTGAAGGCGGTCGCACTCAGGAAGGCCCCGTTGAGGCTTGTCGTCTGGGAGAGGTCAGGGGCATCCGTCGCGGTGAAGTTCATGTTGGCGGCGTTCTCGAAGTAATTGCCCGTGTTGCCGAGTGCGAGGTCACCCCACTGGTGCACGTCGATCAGCTTCACAGCGTCCTTGACGGGGGCGCCGCCGAACGCGAACCCGTCGATGTCCCCCGTGATCGTGATCCAGTAGCGACCAGGCGCCGCGTAGGTGTGCGTCGCTTCCGCCTGGTTCCACGTCGTGATCGTGTCGGAGCTCCCGTCACCCCATTGCACTGTGAAGTTGTAGGAGCTGGCGTAGAGACTCGGATCAACGAGCGGCAGAGCAACCGACGAGGAGCCGGAGCTCGCGGCACTGGTCAACGAGGTGTCCCAGCAGGTCACGAAGGCGTCGGCAGTGGGCGGCGTGGGCGGGGTGGCACACGGATCGGGTGCCGCCGCCGCCCTCGGGGTCACAAGGAGCGCGGCAGCGATCAGCCCGCTCGTGGCGCTGGCGGTCAGGATGTGGCGCGTTCGGGCTGTCAGCACCGCGGAGACTCCGTCATGTGCCGATGGTAGCGATCAACCCGCCCGGTCAAGGTCCGAATCGTCCACGTGGTAAGCCGCCACATCGGCCAGGGCCCGGGCTTCCTGCTCGAGGGCGGCCGCGCGCTTCACGCGGGTGAACGCGACGGTCCCCAGGCTCAGATCGGGACCAACGGCTGCCGCCTCCACCGTGACGAAGGTGCGCGCAGGGGCCTGCGCATCGACCGCCGCCACCTGTCTGATCTCGAGGCGCCCTGTCACCACCACCGGCATCCCGCGGACGACACTGTCGGCGACGTTCTGAGCCAACTGGCGCCAGCAGGTCACATCGACGTAGGTCGTCTCACCATCGCACCACTCGCCGGTCGTGCGGTTCTGGAACCGACGATTGTGTGCGATCCGGAATGACGTGCGCACATCGCCGCGCTGCGTCACGGAGAGCCTGGGGTCGGACACGACGTTTCCCGAGATCATCACGTGATTGATGTTCATGGCAGCACCCTTCGCCTACCGGACCGCGTCGTCCGGGTTCACATTCGATGACGGGTGCCAGAGTGCGTGGTGGTGTCGGCGTGCGGAAGCCATCACCGATCACCTGGGGACAGTGCGTCGGTGTCGACCTCCTGTGGACGGCGTGGCTGGGTCGGTCGACCACCGGAGATGCCAGCGGTGGATGCCTGCCGCTGGGAGTCAGCGGCCCTCGGGCGGCGGGAGCAGGGCCACGGCCTGCGGGAGTTTGAGCACTCCGTGTCCGGTGGCGAGGTCATAGCCCGGTGTCGCTGCGCAGCAGGCGGGTGTGTTGAACGCTCCCCCCTCAAGAGTGAACTTCAACTGGTTGTCGCCCTGCGTGATGTCGAGGAACGTGGACTTCGGGAGGGAGTACAACCACGGATTGACGAATCCGATGGGTGGTCGCCCACGGCTGCGCTCGAAGGCAGAGATGCGCGCGAACGAGGCGGCCATCAGGGGTGCTGCACCACTCGTGCCACCGATACTGCTCAGCACCCCGTTGACGAACACGGGGTACGCCGGCTGCGTAGAGGCCAGGGCGGCGATGTCAGGGAAGGCGCGCTGCTGCCAGACCAGGCCGCCGCGCTGGTACCACGGCGCGGTGAACAGGTTGCTCAACCCCCCGCTCGAGGCCAGCGGCTGGTTGAACGGCGAGTCGTTCCACACCACTTCGCTGACGCGGCGATTGCCCGGGCCGAGCACGAGTCGCGTCCCGCCGACCGCGGTCATGAAGGGCGATGAGGCCGGGTAGGCGGCGGTGGGCTGCGGCAGACTCGATTCGCCGAACAACTGGCAGGTGCCAGACCCGGCATCCCCCGAGGCAACTAGGAGTGAGGTGCCGACGATGCCCGCCATGGCGAAGACGTCCTCCAGCACCGGGAACATCGGGGTCATCCGACCGCGCTGACCGACCTGCACGCGCTGGACGTAGTTCTCTTCGCACCAGTAGTAGGAGACCGAAGCCGCATCGGGCGGTCCTGCCGGATCTGCGAGCGCCCTGGTGAAACCGTCGATGTACCCCAGCAGGAATACGTCGTTGATCGTCTGCACGATACGAGCCTCACCGCGGCCCGCAAGGGCACCGGCCACCACCTGGAGATCCAGACTCGCCTCGACGGCCCACGACACGAACGGCGTTCCGACACCGGTGCCGAGGGCCACGTCGACCTTCTGCCGGGGCAGATCGAAGCAGTCCGCGAACGCAGAGAGATCCGCGGGGCTGAAGCCACCGTTCGGGGAGATGATGGCCACCCGCGCAGTGCTGCCGCGATAGCCGCGCCTATCGAGTGTCTCGATGCCGTAGGCCCCGCGGATCTGGCTCGGAGTGAGCACCTCGCGCTGCGTGACGGCATTCGCCGAACATGCCGGACCCAGCGGCGATCCAGTGTTCGTCGGCCACGGTTGGGGGTCGGGCTGCCAGATGCTGCGCGGGGCCATGTCCCGTGCTCGCTCCCGGGCTGCGTTGTTCACCGCGGGCGCTGGGCCGGGGATGTCCTTGCTCGCGACATAGCGCTGGTAGCCCGGGAAGAACTCGCTGACGACTCCGGCCAATGCGGGGGGTGCGGCGCTGAAGAGCCTGGCCTGCTGATCGAAGAAGAAGTAGGAGACGAAGGGAGAGGTTCCCCTGGCTGCGGACCCCTCCTGCGCTGGAATGGCAATGACTTGTTGGCCCATGACGCGTTCCCAGGTGGAAACGGGTGCGCTCAACCGCGCGAGGATGCGCGTCGGGTCCACGCGCACGGTGATCCCGAGTCGCTGCCCCACGCGCTGGAGTTCAGCCACGGCCTCGTCGCTGCCGGCGTACCTGCGACCCGCGTCCCGCAGCGACAGGATCTCGCGATAGCGGCCTGAGCCGGGCGTACTGATCTCCTTCGCTGCGTTACGCAACTTACGGCTGTCCCTCGGGAGCCCGGCAAAGAACGTGAGCACCGTGTCCGGGCTGACGTCGAGAATCGGCTCCGCGCGGGCCGCGGCCCCAGCCATACCGATCGGGGCAGAGGCTGCGGGCTCATCCGCAGCTGCATCGAACCCGACAGGCGCTAGTAGGCAGAGCGACCCTGCGAGAGCAGTCGTGAGGGCGACAAGAACGCGCACGCCGCGAGCCTAGTCCGGGGTGCGCGCGCCTTCAGCCTCTCCGCGGAATCGGGCCGGGGGATCCTTCGTCGTCCATCAGGGCATGCACGAGCACACGGGAGTCTTCCAGCACTTGGCGTCCCTTCAGGAAGGGGAGTTCCATGAGGACCGACAGGCAGATGACCTCGGCACCTGTCTCCCGTACGAGTTCCACCGCGGCGGCTGCGGTGCCACCCGTGGCGAGGACGTCATCGACGATCACCACGCGATCCTCCGGAGTGAGCGAATCCCGGTGGATCTCGAGAGCACTCGTGCCGTACTCCAAGGCGTACTCCCGACGATGCACATCGCGCGGCAACTTTCCAGATTTACGCAGGAAGACGAAGCCACAGCCGAGTTCGTAGGCGAGGGCCGCGCCCAACGGGAACCCACGGGCCTCAATGCCGACGACCATCGTGGGTTGAGCCGCCCGGACGACCTCCGCCCACGACTGCACGGCAATGCCCAGGGTGTTCGGGTTGGCCAGGATCCCCAGCAGGTCCTTGAACGAGATGCCCGGTGACGGGAAGTCGGGGACGACGACCACCTCCGCCCACAGCGCGGATACCTTCTCGGACATCGGGCTCCTTCGCTGATCTGCGGGCTGCCGCAAAGGCTCGCTGCCAGACCCTATCGGCCCGCCGACCTCGCCGGAGGATGCCGACCGGGGCACGACCCCACGGTGGGACAATGGCGCGCCAGGCGCCCGTAGCTCAATGGATAGAGCAACCGGTTTCTACCCGGTCGGTTGGGGGTTCGAGTCCCTCCGGGCGCGCCGATCCCGCGCCTGACCTGCGGTTTCTCGTCCAGGCCTCAGTCTTCATCCAGGCCTCAGTCCTCATCGCCTCGTGGTTGCCACTGCTTTGTGGCCGATTTGTGGCCGACAACGTTCGCCACCACAGCCACGGGTACTCCGCTTGCGGCCACGACCGAGACCAAGAAGTGGCGCATCCTATGGACACCCGGGTGGGATGCGTCGGGATGGACCGCCTACACCCCCTGACGCAGCATCAACCGGCGTTCACGCCAGGGCGCGGCGCAAGGCGGCGAGTCGTGTCGCCCAGATCCGTTCACTCAACTCCGCGGCCGGAGCGAACACCTCAGATGCGTGATACGCGCCCGGGTAGAGGTGGAACTCGACGGGCACACCGGCCTGGCCGAGCCGGGTGACGAACTCGATGTCCTCGTCGCGGAAGAGATCCATCTCCCCTACATCCACGAACGCCGGCGGGAGCCCACAAAGATCCTGGGCGCGTGCAGGCGCGGCGTACCCGTCCGCAGCATTCCCGCCGAGGAACCACTCCCAGGCCTGGAGATTGCCCGCTCGGTCCCAGATGCCGACCTCGGTGATCTCGTGGCTCGACGGCGTCACGTTGCGGTCGTCGAGCATCGGGTACGGCGCCATCATGTAGCACAGCGCCGGACCACCCCTGTCGCGCGCGGTCATCGCGGTTGCGATCGCGAGGTTACCGCCGGCGCTGCCGCCATAGATGGCCAGACGACTGGCATCGATACCGATCTCTGCGGCGTGTGCGGCGGTCCAAACGAGCGCGGCGTAGCAGTCATTCACCTGGGCCGGATGCGGATGCTCGGGGGCCTTGCGATAACCCGTGGAGACGACAACCGCGCCGAGTGCCTCGCACATCATTTGGGCAGTGAGGTGCTCGCCGTCGATGTCACCGATGACCATGCCGCCACCGTGGATGTAGAAGACGCCGGGCAGCACAGCACCGGACGAGGCTGCGGGTGAGTAGATCCGCAGCGGGACCTCCGGCGCACCCGGCGGGCCGGGGACGACGCGGTCCACGCTGAGGACCCTGTCGTTGGGAGGCAAGTCGGCGGTGAGCGATGCGAGCAGGCCCGCGACGAATGCGCGCCGCTCGTTGATGTCAGCGATCGCATTGAAGCCACCGGGCACAGCAGCGAGCAGCTGCTCCAGGGGTTCACGTGATGCGGGGTCGAGCCGTTCGCGCTGCGCGGACATTCCGCCTCCTCGGGGCCGTAGATCGCGTGCCCGGGAGGCTAGCGCCTCGGACTCGGTCTCGTCAGCCGCTCCGCGATCACGGCCCATCCGTCGCTACGTGATCGAGGAACGCGTCGATCAGCCGATGCGCACGCAGGATCGAGGCCTGCTCCTCGGCCGCGACCTGGGCGACGAGCTCATCAAAGTCCTGCCCGTCGGCTGCGATCGCCGCCCGGGTGCCGCGCACCGCGAGTACTTCATCCCTGCACCACTCCGACAGCACCGCTGTGGTGACCTCGGGATGGAATTGCACCGCGAGGCTGCGGTCAAGGTGGAATGCCTGGGACGCGAGCGGTGTGCGCGCGATCTCGAGGGCACCGGGCGGCACCGTCCACCTGTCGTAATGGAACTGGAACCACGGGCCGGGTGGGACGACGTGCGGGGCATCGCTTATGACATACGTGAACCCGATCTCGGGCCGCGGCCCGCGCGCGACGGATCCGCCCAACGCACGAGCGAGAGCCTGTCCGCCGAAGCAGACACCGAGGAGCGGCACCCGCCGCGCGTGCAGGATGCGCAGCCACTCGAGTTCGGCGCCCAGCCAGGTCCCGATCTGCGCGTCGTCCCATGCCCCCCAGGGCGCACCCATGCAGATCACGATGTCGAACTCATCCGGATCCGGGTAGTCGAAGCTCACGTCCGGGGCCGAGTAGCGCTCCGCGGGGACAACGACACGGCGGTGCACCGCGTACCCGCGCTGCTCCAGGCGGTCGGCGAGCGGGCCGGGCGGGCTCAGGTGGTCGTGCTCAAGGAAGAGCGCCTTCACGTGCCTAGTCTCCCCGGGCCGCATCCCGGCGCTGGAGGTCGGCGACATACTCCCGCCACGCGACCTCATCCGGATCGACCGGTGCTGGCGACCGCTCCTCCTCGGTCTCCGCCTCCGCGCGGAATGCGTCGATCCTCGCCTTGTAGCGGTCGGTGATCCAACGCGTGAGGTTGCCATGCTTGCGGTAGCGGTTCCAGATGACGACCGCGAAAATGCCGATGATCGGCCATTGGAAGGTGTAGCCCCAGGCCCGGTCGACGCCCTCCCGCGCGCGCACGAATTCGATGATCGTCGCCGAGGTGCTCAGGGCGAGTACGAGCACGAGCGGGATGTGCAGGGTGAGTAGGTCCTTCAGCTTCCTGCGGCGCTCGCTGCTCATCGGACACCTGCTGCAGAGGGCAACGCTTCGGCCTCCTGGGTGCGCAGCAGCGGATCCACCTTCCGCAGCCGCGATCGCCGCACGAGAAGCAGCATCAGCAGGCACACTTCGGCGACCGCCAGGGCGAGCACAACCTGCCACACCGTCTCGACTGAGTCGCTTCGCGTGACCCACCAGGCGATGACCGGCCACCCGATCATCGCAAGCACGATCGCAGGCAGCCCGCGCTCCCCCGCGGCCCCGACCGCGAACACCCAGCCGCACCCCACAAGTAGGAGCGCGGCCGCAGCGGCGGTAGCACCGATACTCAACGCACCCGAGCGCACGAGCGCCGCACATCCCACCGCCGACACGAGCGTGAGCACGGCGAACGGCTCGGGGTAAGCAGCCGTGATGCGCCGCAGCACCGACGGGCAGGCACCTGCCCACACCAGGACCAGCGGGACGGCGACCGCCAGCAGGGCAAGTGCACCGGCGGTGATGCGGTCGCCCGCGATGGCACCCGCGGGGGGTGCCGTCCGGGAGAGGGCGACGGACACGCCGAGGGCGACGCCCATGAGAGCGAACTCGAAGGCGGCGATGCGCACCAGCACTCCCGACCCCGGTACGGAGTCGAACCGCGGCAGCACCCGACGCCGCCACCGCCAGCCCAGCACCACCAGGGCGGCGAAGATCGTCGCCTTGGCGATGATCAAAGTGCCGTAGGGGGTCGTGATGAGTGAAGCGATCCCGTCGACCCGAAGCGACGCATTGAGAAGCCCACTCTCCCCCACCGCGATAACGCAGATGAGCGCCACCGTGCTGAAGCGCCGCAGGGCCACGGTTGCGTCGGGGGGTCGCCGCGCGGCATACAAGAGGACCGCCGCCAGGCCCCCGACCCAGACACCGATGCCGACCAGGTGCACCGCGAGGGAGACGGTCGCCGCGGTGTGTCCGCCATGCAGCCCGGAGTGACCGGTCAGCGCCGGCAGGCAGGCGGCGGATACTGCGCAGGCAATGACGAACCAGCCGGTCACCCGACCTAGGACTGCCCAGCCGAGGAGGGCGGCCATCCCCACGAGAGCGATCTGGGCGAGCAGCGCCTGACCGAGCTGGGTCTGCGTAAGCAGTGACCGCATGATGCCGAGGTCGAGGGACTCGGTCAGCGGCCGGCCCAACAGCTCCGAGACAGTCAGCGGAATCTGCGCGAGCAGTGCCGCCAGCCACACGACCGCCCAGAGGGACGCGACACGCAGCAGCCGCGGCTCCGGCCGGCCGAGCAGCAGTGCCCCGATCACCAGGAAGCCGAGCGTGAGCGCGGCGGCGATGTCTCGTGCCCAGCGATCAAGCGGCAGCGACCACAGGGTCGACCAGGGCACAACCGGCAGACCGACGTCGGTGACCTCGACGAGAGCGCCGAGCGTGGCCAGCACGAGAAGCAGCACGGGGATGCCGGCCGCGAGACCTACCGCTACCCGGGCTCCGACGCCGCCCCCGGCTCGCATCATCACTACCCGGCGGACCCCGATGAGGCTGGTGCACCGGTGTTGGAGAGCGTGAACTCGCCGAAGTTGGAGGGCGTCGTGTTGGGACTGGCCTTCAGGAACGTCGTGCATAGGGCGCAGATGAGCAGGCTTGCGCAGACCCACACCATGAAGTAGCCCACGAGCTTGGCCTGGAAGGGATTACCGGTCGACACCAGACCAGCGCGGGTGCGGTTGACCACGGCAAGCAGCAGGAACAAGATGATGAGCAAGTGCGCGAAGGCGGCACCGGTGAACCAGAAGACCGACGAGGCGTACGACCCGTTGCCCGGGCCGAATGGCATCGTGGTGATCTGCCACCACTGCAGCACGAGCGCGGCCACGATGATCACCGTTGCGATCGCGGCCATCCCGACGAGTCCGCCGCGGTTGCCGGAGCGCAGACTGCGGATACCCACCCACAGCACCACGGTTGCAAGCGCCGTCAGGGCCAGGATGGCCCAGAATGGCCAGTCCGCGGCCCAAGGCAGCGGCACGCGCTTCACGAGTCCATCGTTGCTATTGAAGGTCTGCTGGTTGGGAGCCCAGCCGTTATTGACGTTGAGCGACCACAGGTAGGAGTAACTCACGATCAAGGCCATGGTGCCCGAGAAGTCGGCAACGATTAGAAAGATCAGGCCGAGCCGGTTGCGGCGTGCGACGACTGCAACTGTCTCACCGGTGGTGGGTGACATCAGTGACGAGCTCATGGCGCTCCTGCCTTCTGCAGCTCAGCCTCACGTTCTTCCTCTCGCGGCGGCACGGCGAGCGGATCGGGCACTCCATAGTTGTAGGGCAGCGAGGTGACGACGGGGAGCACGGGGAAGTTCTCCAGCGGCACCGGAGTCGCGGTCTGCCAGTCCAGCGTCTGCGCCTGCCACGGGTTGCTCGATGCAACCGCTCCGCTCCGCCACGACGTCATGATCGCCGCTAGGAAGATCAGCATGCCGATGCCAATCGTGTACGCACCGATCGTCGAGATCCAGTTCGAGATGTTGAACAGGTCATCGAACTGCAGGACGCGACGCGGCTGACCCTGGAGTCCGGCTACGAACATAGAGCCGAAGGTGATCTGGAACCCCGCAAAAGCGGTCCAGAAGCCAACACCGCCCATACGCTCGTCGAGGAACCGTCCGGTCATCTTCGGGAAGTAGTAGGCAACCGCGCCCATGGCTCCGAACAGGCCCGCACCCATGAGCATGTAGTGGAAGTGCGCGGTGACGAACATGTTGCCGTGGAAATACTGATCGGCCGGCACGTCGGAGAGATAGACGCCCGTCACTCCACCGATCATCTTGTTGAAGACCACCGCGAACACCGCCATCATCGGCAGCCGGCTCCAGAAGGTGCCTCGCCACATCGTCCCGATCACGACGAGCACAAGGAAGCCCACCGGGATGGAGATCAACTCGGTCGACAGCATGAAGGGGTAGTTGGCCTGGGGGGCCCAACCGGTCATGTACATGTGGTGCGCCCACACCAGCCCGCTGAGACCCACGACACCGACGATGCCGGCGATGCCCATGTAGTAGCTGAAGAGCGGCTTGCGCATGAAGACGGGGATGATCTCCATCAGCACGGCCATGCTCGGGATCAGGATCACATAGACCTCGGGATGCCCGAGGAGCCAGAAGAGATTCTCATAGAGCCAGACGCTGCCGCCCTCGATCGGGTCGAAGAACGAGGTGTTGATGAGTCGGTCGCTCATCGAGAGCATCTGTGAGTACTGGTAGAACGGGAAGGCGTACAAGCCCATGGCGGCCGCGGCGAAGGCACCGTAAATGAGGATCGGCGTACGCGACCACGTCATCCCTTTGGCGCGCATCGTCAGCACCGTCGTCATGATGTTCACGCTCGCGACGGCGGTGGAGACAGCGAAGACAATGATGGTGGTCTGGTAGCCGATCATGCCCGGCCCGGCCTGCGAGTTGAGGGGCTGGTAGACGCTCCACCCGTCGCGGATGCCACCCACAAGGAGCGAGAGGATGAGGGGCGGAACCGCACAGACCAGCAGCCAGATGCTGAGGGCATTGAGCCGCGGAAAGGCCATGTCGCGGGCGCCGACCATGAGGGGCACGATGAAGTTGCCGACGGGTCCGGAGACGATAACGATCATCGCGATGACCATGGCGATGCCGTGAGTCCCTACCAGGGAGTTGTAGAAGTCGGGATTGAAGACCTCGCTCCAGGTCACGCCGAGTTCGGTGCGGATCAGCATGGCGAGCAGGCCACCGAATCCCAGGATGATCATCGCGACGATGAGGTACTGGATCCCCACGACCTTGTGATCAGTCGTGAAGCGCCAGTAGCGGAACTTGCCCTGACCCTTGCCGGCGAGGAACTCGGCGTCGGCGTGGGTCAGGTCACTACCGAGGAGCCACCGGATCGGCCCAACGAAGGCGCCCATGCCACCCATGAAACCGATCACCCAGCCCACCATCATCGCCCAGAAGGTCGGACCGGATGCCGCATTGGCGAAGTTCGCGGTCAGTCCGCCCGCTGGGAATTGGAGGTTCATCACGAATCCGAAGATTGCGGCCAGTACGACACCGCAGGCGACACCGGTGAAGAAGTTCAGGTGCCGCATGATCCCGCCCGCCTTGCCGTGCTGCTTCGGCTGAGGGACCTCGACCTCATGGATCGTGGCAACGCTCATGACGCCCGCCCTCCGCCGTTCTCGCGCATGAAGGCCTCGAAGCCGTTGGCCTGCATGACACGGATCTCGGTCTGCATGTATGCGTGATGCAGGCCGCACAACTCCGCGCACCGGACGTTGAAGGTGCCCTCCTTATTGGGCGTGGTCCCGGTCTGCGTGATCGCGCCCGGGTTCGCGTCGATCTTCACGCCGAGTTCGACCGCCCAGAAGTTATGGATGACGTCCTTGGAGGTGACATTGAACAGAACCGGCCGATCCTTCGGGAGGTAGAGGATGTCACTCGTGACCCGGTCGTACTGCGGGTACTCGAAGGTCCACACCCACTGCTGGGCCGTGACGTTCACGACGAGCGCATCCTGCTGCTGCACCTGCCCATTGACGGGCTGGGTGCCGAAGGAGTCACCGGTGATGTCGGCGAGTTCCACGAGGCCCCACGTGACGAGGAAGGCCGCGAGCAAGCTTGACGAGACTGTCCAAGTGATGACCGCGACGACGTTGTTGTGGATCGCGGGGTTCCCCTCCGGCGGTGCATCACCACCGCGGCCCTTCCATCCGAAGATGCTGTAGAGCAGAACGGCGAATACGAATGCCGTGATCGGGATCGATACCAACGTGAAGACGAAGATCGTCTGCTGGATGTCCTCCATGGTCCCCGACGCTGGGCCGCCCGATTGGTTCATCGCGGCGAGCATGAGCCAGCAGAGCGGAAGTAGGAGGAAACCGACGACCACGGTGATGATCAGGATGTGGCGGACGTAGCGCCTCGTGAGCCACTCGCGAAGCCGATGCTGCGCGGGTGGCCGGTTGGTCGGGACCTCGGGCTCGTCAGTCGACACGGAGGTATCCGACATCAAACCACCTCGAACGTGCCGGACATCCAGCCGCGCTGCTGCATGGGGCCGCCGAACTCCTGATAGAGGTCACCGCAGGGGAACTCGCAGTTCCAGACGTAGGTGCCCGCATCGCCCGTGATGAAGCTGAAGGTGATGACCTTGGGATCCTTGACGTACGGGTTGGCGTTAGCCACCGCATTGCCGTCATTGGCCGGCAGCGGCACCGAGAGGAACAGGTACGGCTGGCCGCCGTCGGGATACTGATGAACGGTGAACGTGTGCGCAACCTTCGAACCGTCCCATTCCGTGACGGACTGCCCGTCGACAGTCATCGTCCCGTCGACCGTGCCGTGCACCTTCGCCCAGAACGGGTTGTAGACGCTGCCACCACTGTCGTACTGGCGGATGGTGACCGTGATCAAGGAGTTCGCCGGGACCTGCAGAGTCGTTGAGGGCCAGAAGAACGGCCATCCCTGCCCGGCGTAGTAGGAGTTGACGCCCTCGGTCGGTCCCGCGATCTGATCGGAGTTGTTCGGGTAGACCGCGAGGTTCAACTCATAGGCGTTCTTCGGCCCCTCCGGCGTATCGACCACACCGGTGGGTGTCGCAGCGAGAACGGCGGGCTCCCCGCTCGTCGCACTGGCGACGAGGGCAACGCCGGCCACCACACCCGCCCCCGCCAGCACGGAGACCAGCGCGATCAGGAATCGCTTCACGACGTCACGACCTTGCGGAGCCCCGAGTGCACGGCGCTGACAGTACGCCACCTGTCTGCGTCCGGAGCCCATTTGAGGCAAACCACGCGCCGGATTGGCCGGATGTTCATCGGCGATGACGCTTAGGGTGGCGCCATGTCCGTCTGGGTCCCCGGCACCAGCGTGTGGACCCTGGACCTGTTCGTCCTGGTCAACCTCGCCATCGCGGCGACTCTCTATGCGATTGCCAGGCACCGGGTGCGCAGTCGCGGGGTCGCCTGGTCGGACTGGCACACCCTGAGTTTCGTCCTCGGCCTTGTACTGCTGGCCTTCGCCTACCTAGGGCCCTTCGAGACGCTCGCCCTCACCTTCTTCTGGGCGCATATGTCGCAGCACCTGATCGTGATGATGCTGGCGGCGCCGTTCATTGTGCTGTCGAACCCCGTCGCGCTCACCGTGCTCGCCACGGAAGGACGCGCGCGGGCCAACGTCATCCGCGCACTGCGGTCACGGGCTGGAGTCACGGCGATCAACCCGGTCGTGACGTGGGTGCTCTTCGCGTCTGTCCTGATCGGGTCGCATCTAACCCCGGTCATGGAGTGGGTGCTGAGTGACCACGATGCGATGGCGTATGTCGAGCGGCCCCTCTACCTCGTGGCCGCGCTGCTGTTCTACTACCCGCTCGTCGGCAACGACATGTGCGCGCGAAGGCCCGCGCCTGGTCGCCGGGTCCTGTCACTCGGGCTGATGATGGTGCCCGAGACGATGCTGGGGGCCGTCATCTTCCTGGCGCCCGTCACGCTCTACCCATCGTACGTCGCGACCGCCCAGGCCGTCGGAGCTGATCCGCTCTTCGACCAGCAGTTGGCAGGGGCACTGATGTGGGCGCTCACGATGGTGCTCGACTCGTTCTGGATGATGCTGGCCGCGATCGAGTGGTGGCGTGCGGATGTCGCGAGCACGGCACGCCAGGAACGCCAAGAGGCGGCCGCAGTCTTGACCTCCACCGGCTGAGCCAACCACTCGCGGGCCGACCCGATCACTAGACCGAAGGCGTTGCACCCGACCAGGATCGCGCTCAGTTGGCGTCAGACCACGCGCAGACCGGGTGGGATGCCCTTCGGGTCCTGCCAGAAGGCGTCGGCCCGGAACCTGTTGAACAGGTCGGGAGGCAGCAGCGTCTCACGCGGCTCCACGGCGACCCGCCCGCGCACGGTGTGCAGCCCGGGTGTCCCGGCTCGCTCATCGAACTCGCGCACGTCATAGTCGACGTGCTCGAAGTCGTGCGCGAAATACGGCTCGCCGATGAAGTCGTAGACCGCGCGGAGTGTGCCCTCCGGGTCGGCCGTGAGCGTCTCGTACTGCACGAGGATCATGCGGTCGCGCTGTGCGCCGAAGCAGGCCTGCTTGAGTGCGTCATACGGACCGCCCACCAGCCCGTCGGCAGCTACGACCGCGTTGGCGCGCGTGTAGACCGTGCCCCCGGGGCTGTAATTGAAAATGGACGACGGGCTGAACATGTTGCGCTGCACGAGTCTCTCGATGCTGTCCACCACCCACGAGACATCGCGGACGCAGGCGATCACCTTGGCCGCCGGGAACAGTTGGGAGACGGCCGGCATCCACCCGCACCAGGCACGACTCGTGTCGAAGACGACCTCCGCGTCGGTGTCGGCGTAGTAGGAGTCGAACAGGCCCCGCAGGATCCGTACCCGTGTC
>JBILVH010000161.1:0-4582 GCA_044370555.1 Candidatus Nanopelagicales bacterium | reverse complement strand
GAGTGCCGGGCTAGAGCCGTTCGACGATCGCGCGATCGATGCCGCGGTGACAGTGGCGGACCTCATGGCTCCGCTCGCAGCCGCGCGCCCCGAGCCGAGTCAACTCGAGCCGAGCCAACCCGGGCCGAGCCAACCCGTGTCGGGTGAGCTCGGGTCGGACCGGCCTCAGGACGGAGTGGCATCGTGACGCAGCGAGGTGACGAAGGGTCCGCCCAGCACGCTCCTGACGACGAGGGCTCCGCCCGGGAGTCAGCCACCCGGGCGGCGGCCACCCGGGCGGCGGCCATGCGGGAGTCGCTGGGCGTGGCGGTCTCCGCGGGAATCCTCGAGCAGGCGCTGACGCACCGCTCCTACGCGTACGAGCACGGCGGTCTGCCGACGAACGAGAGGCTCGAGTTCCTCGGTGACGCCGTACTCGGGCTCGTGGTCACCGAGACGCTCTACTCGCGGAACCCCGACGTGGACGAGGGTCAGTTGGCGAAGATGCGCGCCGCTGTCGTCAACTCCCGCGCACTCGCGGAGGTCGCTCGCGCGCTCGGTATCGGTGAGTCCCTCAGGCTCGGCCGCGGCGAGGAGGCGACGGGTGGTCGGAACAAGTCGTCGATCCTGGCCGATGCGCTTGAGGCACTGATCGGCGCCGTCTACCTCGATCTAGGCCTCACGGCCGCGACGGATCTCGTCCACCGGCTGTTCGACCCGATGATCACCGCGGCTGCCGAACTAGGGGCCGGACTGGACTGGAAGACATCGCTCCAGGAGCTCGTAGCGCACCACGACCTCGGGATCCCCGAATACGTCCTGTCGGAGACCGGTCCCGACCACGAGAAGGTGTTCACGGCGTCGGTGCGAGTCGGCGACCTGGTGTTCGGCGACGGCGTCGGCCGGTCGAAGAAGGAGGCCGAGCAGCAGGCCGCCGCGCTCGCGCACACGCAGATCTCCGCAACCCATGCCTGAACTGCCCGAGGTCGAAGTCGTCCGGCAGGGCCTCCAGGCCTTCGCGGTCGCGCGACCCATTGCCGACGTCGAGGTTCACCACCCGAGGGCCATCCGCAGGCATGCGCCGGGTGCCTCGGACTTCGCAGCCGCGCTGCGCGGCGCGACACTGCGATGTGCGAGTCGCCGCGGGAAGTACCTCTGGCTGCCGATCGACCGCCCGGGATCGGCGCGCGAGGCTGCGACCGGGGTCGCGCTGGTCGCCCACCTCGGCATGAGTGGTCAACTGCTGATGGTTCCGCGTGCCGAGCCCGACGAAGGCCACTTGCGAGTGCGTATCCGCTTCGGTGACGGCGGTGCTGACCTGCGCTTCGTCGACCAGCGAACCTTCGGCGGGCTCGTGATCGAACCTCTCGTGCCCGACGACGCCGACGGCGCCCTGCCCGAGCCGGTGGCCCACATAGCGCGGGACCTGCTGGATCCGCTCCTTGATGTGGCTGCCGTCGTGCGTCGTATCCGGCGCAAACGGTCGGGCATCAAGCGAGTCCTGCTCGACCAGACCGTCGTGTCGGGGGTCGGCAACATCTACGCGGACGAGTCCCTGTGGCGCGCACGCATCCATCCGTGCCGCGGTGCGGACACGCTGTCGGGCCCGCAGGTGCGCGGCCTGCTCGATCATGCCCGCGATGTCATGGTCGCGGCGCTACGTGAGGGTGGCACCTCGTTCGACGCTCTCTACGTCGACGTCAACGGGCAGAGCGGCTACTTCGACCGGTCCCTTGCGGTCTACGGGCGGGCCGGGGAACCCTGCCACCGGTGCGGCCGCCTCATCGTCCGGGAGGCCTTCATGAACCGGTCGAGTCACCGCTGCCCGGGGTGCCAGCGGACCCCCCGGGCCGCCGCCCTGCGCACGTAGCGGGACTCCCGCGTGTGCCGCGGCCGGGCATGCCCACGGGGGTGCGGCGCAGTCGGTAGGGTCATGGCGCTGCCTTTGTTGATCGGAGACCCGGGTGCACCTGTCGAGCATGACCCTGAAGGGGTTCAAGTCGTTCGCCTCGGCGACGACTCTGAACTTCGAGCCGGGGATCACCTGCGTCGTGGGGCCGAACGGGTCAGGCAAGTCGAACGTCGTCGACGCACTCACCTGGGTGATGGGTGAGCAGGGGGCGAAGTCCCTGCGGGGCGGCAAGATGGAGGACGTCATCTTCGCCGGTACGGCGAACCGCCCGCCTCTCGGACGGGCCGAGGTCACCCTGACCATCGACAACACCGATGGCGCCCTGCCGATCGACTACGCCGAGGTCACCATCTCGCGGGTGATGTTCCGCAATGGTGGGTCGGAGTACTCCCTCAATGGGGCACCCTGCCGACTGCTCGACATCCAGGAGCTCCTCTCTGACTCCGGGATCGGTCGCGAGATGCACGTGATCGTCGGCCAGGGGCAGCTCGACACGGTGCTGCACGCCACGCCCGATGACCGCCGCGGCTTCATCGAGGAGGCAGCCGGGGTCCTGAAGCACCGCAAGCGCAAGGAAAAGGCGCTGCGCAAGTTGGACGCGATGCAGGGCAACATGACGCGTCTGCAGGACCTCACCAATGAACTGCGGCGCCAGCTGAAGCCGCTGGGCCGGCAGGCCGAGGTTGCGCGGCGTGCGGTTGTCATCCAGGCGGATGCGCGCGATGCACGTCTTCGACTCCTGGCCGATGACCTGGTCGGCATGAAGGAGGTACTCGCCGCCGAGGTTGCCGACGAGACGGCGTTGCGCGAGCGGCGTGCCGCCGTCGAACAGGCCCACGCGGATGCCACCTCGCGTTTGCAATCCCTCGAGGACGCCGTGGCCGCCGACGGCCCGCTGCTGACGCGCGCACAGCAGACATGGTTCGCACTCGCGTCCCTGCGCGAGCGCTTCCTCGGGACGGCATCGGTCGCCGCGGAGCGCATGCGCGTTCAAGACCTCGCTGAGGAATCCAGCGGCCGTGACCCGCAGGCGCTGGAGAACGAGGCGCGAACGCTTCGATCCGAGGAGTTCGATCTCGGCCGCGAGGTGGAGCGCGACCGCGTGCGACTGGCGGAGGCGGTCGCGGCGACGCAGGCCGCAGAAGCCGCTCTCACCGCGGAGGAGCGCCGGGTGTCCGCCGCGACCCAGGCTGCCGCGGACCGCCGTGAGGGCCTCGCACGCATGCAGGCGCGCATCGCGTCGGCGAAGGCCCGGGTCGACGCGGGGCAGGAGGAGCGCGAGCGCCTGACCGTCGCGGTGCGCGATGCCCGCCAGCGGGCCGAGGTGGCGCAGCGGGATTTCCACGCCCTCGAGGCGCAGATCGCCGGTCTTGACGAGGGTGAGGTCGGCCTCGACGAACAGCATGAGATCGCGGCCGAGCGCCTCGTGCGCGCCGACGAGCAGCTCGCAGTCCTCCGGGCCGAGGAGTCCGAAGCCGACCGCGAACGGGCTGCTGCTGCGGCCCGGCTCGAGGCTTTGCGGATCGGTCTCGACCGCCGTGACGGCAGTGCCGCTCTGCTCGACGCCGAGCAGCCCGTCGAGGGTGTGCTCGGGCCCGTGTCGAGTCTGGTCAGCGTCGAGCCGGGGTACGAGGCTGCGGTAGCCGCTGTCCTCGGGCCGCTCGCCGACGCGGTCGTCGTGACCTCAATCGATGCCGCGGCCGGTGCGATCCTCGTCCTGCGCCAGCGGGATGCAGGTCGGGCGGCGCTCGTCGTGGTGGGTGGTGCGGAGCCGAGTGTCGAGCTGCCGCCGGGTGTGCGGGTGCTGCGAGACGTCGTGCGCGGTCCCGCCGACGTGATCGCGGCACTCGGGGCGCTGCGTCGCACGGCCGTCGTCGATGACCTGCGCGGTGCGCAGGCGCGCGCAGTCATCGCGGCCGGAGGTGCGGTCGTCACCGTCGACGGTGACGTCATGGCCGGGCGAGCGGCGTACGGCGGTTCCGGCCGCGCGCCGAGCCACCTCGAAGTGCAGGCCGCGGTCGATGCGACCGAACGGGCGCTCGAGGAGGCGACCCATCGCGTGGAGCGAGCACGGTTCGCGCAGGTCGCCGCACTCGCTGAGCAGCAGGCTGCCGCCGCGGATGTGACGGCTGCCCTTGAACGACTGCACGACTCGGATGCGCGGATGGCCGCGGTGGCGGAGCAACTCGGTGCACTGGGCCAGGCTGCCCGCGCGGGCGCGGCCGAGGCGGACCGGCTGGCCACTGCTTTGCGTGAGGCCGAGGAGGCGGGTGGGTCCGACGCGGCGACCCTGGCCGAGTTGCAGGAGAGACTCGGCCAGGCGGAGGCCGAGCCGCTCGACGTGGACGCGGACGTCGATGACCGGGAGGCGCTTGCGGGTGCGGCCGCCGCCGCACGTCAGGCTGAGGTCGACGCCCGTCTGGCGGTGCGAACCGGTGAGGAGCGCGCACGGGCCCTGGGTGCGCGCGCTGAACAGCTCGAGAAGGCTGCGGCGGCGGAGCGTGCCGCGCGGGCGCGCGCACAGGCGCTGCGGGAGCGACGTCAGGCGGAGGCCCGCGTGGCGAGCGCGGTGAGCGCGGCGCTCGCGGAGGTGCTCGACCGAATCGAGGAATCCCTGACCGTTGCCGAGCGTGAGCGCAGTGCCGCTGAGGAGTTACGCACCGAGCGCGAGGCTCAGATCATCGCGTTGCG
>JBILVH010000160.1:0-4620 GCA_044370555.1 Candidatus Nanopelagicales bacterium | reverse complement strand
GGGCATCGAGGCGTGGGTGTGCGGTGCGGTCCGCCACCGGCGGGAGGGCGAGACGGGGGACGCACCCGCCAAGGGCGGTGGCGGCGGTGCCGCCTGCGTCGTCGGTGGCTACCGCGCCTGAGGCGTCGCCGGGGACTCCAGCGCATTAGGACCTCGTCGGTGACCTCCGCGCCTAGGACCTCGTCGGTGACTATCGCGCCGGAGGATCACGGTTACTCCAGCTCCTCAGTGCGCCGTCGGTGACGTCCGCGACTAGGACCTCGTCGGTGTCTAGCGCGCCGGAGGCTCAACCTGCGCGTTCGCCGCGGTCGTCGCTCTCGTCGTCGTCCTCGTAGTACTTCGCGTAGGGATCATCGGCGTACGGATCGTCGGTCTCGACGTCCTCTTCGACGACTTCCTCAACAAGGTGCGAGCCACCGGACAACTCAGCCTGCAGCCGATCGAAGTCGGTCTGCGGCCCGTTGTACTTCAGTGCTCGGGCAACCTTCGTTTGCTTCGCCTTGGCCCGGCCGCGCCCCATGGCTCGACCCCCTCGCCCGGGACAGCGCCCGGAACTAGTCGCAGGTTCGAATGTGTTCGATCTAGCAAGGTGTTCGATCAAACTCTGCCGGAGGGCTGCTACCGCCCACAGCAGGCGCCCAGCATAGGTCCGCCGACCGCGAGAGCAGACTACCCCGTCCGGCGCGACTCGCACAGCCCGGTTGGCCCCCAGCCCCCGAACCACCTCACGGTGTCAAAACGACTCCTTTTTCGGCTCGTTTTGACACCGTGAGGCAGTGGGGGTGTGGCGCGGCTGCAGACGGTAGGCCGCTGGGTACGCTCAGGAGCCGGGCGGGCCGGTGAGGGAGATCAGCCGCTCCAGGCGGCTCTGCTCCCCGCTGTCCGGGTCGAGGTCGGCCACGATCTGCGGGCCGCCCCACGACTCCAGCGTCTGCTCGATCTTCTGCCGAGCGCGGGCCATGGTCCGCGCGACCATCCGGCGGGCGGCCCACGCCTGCTCGCGGGCGCGCAGCGCCTCCTCGATGGCGTCGGCCTGCGCGGGGGAGCAGGCCAGGTCGTAGGCGCGCTGCAGCGCCAGCCGGGCCTCGATCCGGTAGTCGTGGCCGCGTCGGACGAAGGTCCCGGGGCGTGACTGCATCGCGTTCTTGAGGTCGACGGTGGTGATGATGAACGTCGTGAACGGGCGGAATTTCGTCTCGCGCGGGACCAGCGGCGGGCGGGTCTTGGCAGGGCCCATCCACCACGGCGGCTGCAGCACCATCGCGAACCCGAACTTGTTCACCGGATCGTCGTGGTGGACCACCATCAGGTGACAGCCGCCGGGGATCTCGGGCACCTCGTCCGGTTGGGCCGCGAGCACCACGCGCTGCTCGGGGTCGAGGGCGGCGGCGTTCTCCCGCCAGCGACGCCAGAACTCCGTGAGGAACGGCACCCCGAGGTAGAGCCCGGCGCCCACCCCGAGGTGCTCCAGCGCGGGGATGCCGACGACCGGACCGGGCAGGGTCGCGACGTCGAGGGCGACGGCCGCGCCGAGGCTCTCCCCGAAGAGCACCACGGTCGGCCGGTCCGCGTCGGGCATCGCCTCGACCCGCTCGCGGATACCTTCTAGGACCAGCCGGGTCAGCAGCGCACCCTCGTGCATCCGCGACAGCGCGAGCGCTGAGGGCACCAGCGCGTACTGCGGGACGACGGTCGCGCAGTCGCCACGCGTGAGGTACTCCAGCGCCTCGGCGTACGTGTAGTTGACGTAACCGACGCCGGTGGGCGCCGCCACGCAGATGAGTCGACGCTCGAAGGCGCCGCAGGCCTCGAGGTCGGCCAGTGCCAGCCGCGCCCGTTCGTGGATGTCGTCGGCGGACTCGTACCCCGCGACGACGCGCACCGGCTCGACCGCGGGCTCGCCCATCACGGCCGTGATCTGCGCAGCCGACAAGGTCATGAGGACGAACCGGCGTCCCTCACGACCAAGGGAGTCGAAGGGCATCGTGCTCGCGGGGCCTGCGGATACGTGCGGGTTCGTCGGCGGTGCCGGGTACGCCGGTTCGACGACGTCGCCGCGGCGCTGGATGCGAGCCGTCACCTGGCCGAGGCCGTAGACCCCCGCACCCGCCAGAGCCGCAAGGACAGCGCCATGTGCGATGAGCGACCCGATCGAGCCGGTCTCGATGCGCAGTGTCCGGTCGAGGCCGCGCTTCAATCCGCGGGCGGCGAATTGCTCGCCGACCATGAGGCCGGTGAGGCCGATGGTCGATCCGACGCCGACGGCCGACGCGCGGACAAGTGCGCGCGACGACGTCCCCTCGATCGTGTGACGATCCGGCTCGACGAGGCCGTAGCGGTGTGCGCGGCGTGCACGCGACCACAGGGACCAGCCGGCGACCGCCGCACCGGTGAGCACACTCGGCACGAGCGTGGTGTCGATGCCCGGCGTCACACGCAGTCGTCGTTCGAGTACGTAGTCGCTGAGCGCCGCGCTGGCACCGGCGAGTCCGACAAAGGCGAGCCTCCGCCCCGTCGCGTGCACCGCAGCTGCAGTCATGGAATCCAAGGCGGGGCGGCGGGAGTAGCGGGCCGCGGCAAACCCCGCGACGGCGGCCGTGCCGGCGACCGCCAGCATCGCGCGGGTGCCGGGGCGTTGCCCGGGTCGCGCGGCCAGTGCCTCAAGGGTTGCCCACGTCGTTGCACTCAACTGGAAGTTGATCGTCGCCGTGGCGCTCGTCGCGATCGCCTGGTCAAGGGGCGACCTCGGCAGCAGCCCGCGGGCAAACGACCCGGCGATCGACCACGAGGCACCGGCCACGCCGACGCGCACCGCCGGGTCAGCAGCCCACCGAGTGAGCCACGTCGGCCGAGGCAGTCGCATACCGGCATTGTGCTGCATCGCGCGGGTGCGGTGGAGTGAATCGCGTTCGGTGACTGCTCGGTCAGCCAGCCGCCTGCGGCCGCTGTGCTTCGGTGCGCTCGGACCACGACTTCACCGCGGGGGTGAGGATCCGCCCGACGAGGCCCCCGATCTGCATCCCGATCGTGATCGCGATGACGGTGGCGGCCGTGACGAGCAGCGCATCGTCCTGCGCGTCTCCCGCTTCGGCGGTGAAGGCCTCAGTCGCGCCGATCAGGCCGAGTGACCCCGGGACGATGAGGAAGAACGCGGGCTGGAACAACACGAAGGCCGGCAGCGGCGCACGTCGTGCACCCGCCTGGATGAGCACCGCGATGACGAGCGCGACGCCGGCGGCGATCCCGGCGGCGAAGATCCCGCTGATGAGCACTGTGGCAAGCGACTGCACGGCCAACGTCACGAGGAGCAGCAGCACGATCACGCGGATGGCGCCGCGCGGCTCGTTGTAGACCAGAGCCTGCCCCAGCGCATAGACGATGACACCGGCCCATGGGGCCCACCACGGCAGGAGAGTGTCGGTGAGGTCGGACAGGTCGTACGGCGACACACGCGCCACCTGCATGCCGACGAGGATGCCGAAGGTCAGCACCAGTAGTTGGACCACGGCCGACACGAGCCGCGCGGCGCCGGAGATGACATGCCCGGCGGCCAGTTCGAGCGTTCCACGCGTCAGTGCGGCGCCCGGGATGAGCGCGACGAGCGGCGCTGCTACGACACGCAGTGACTGGACGTCCTGGTCGAGCACACTGCCGAAGCCGAAGACGACCGTCGCGCAGATCAGCGCGGCGACGGGGGGGACGAGCGGAGACACCGACGGGTGCCGCGCGCTGTAGCGCAGCAGCAGTCCCACGATGAGTCCGAGTGCACCCGCGACGAGCACCCCCCACAGGCTGACCCGGAAGACTAGGGACAGTCCGGCTGAGAGCAGTGCGTACCCGATGAGGTTCGCCCACGCCGGGAATCGCGGCCGCATCTCGGGAATGGCGGCCAACTCGGCGAGCCCCTCGGTCAGGTTCAGGTGCCCGCGCGTCGCCCGCCGCGCGAGATCCTGCACGACCGCGGCCTGGTCCATGCGCAGCGATGCGCCCGTCTCTGCGATCGCGCGCGCACGTCCGGTGGACGGGTCGTCGAACACGATCGAGTTCGGCAGGGTCACGAACGTCATGTGCGGGCGGCCATACGCGCTGGCAACCGCGGTGAGAGTCGTCGTGACCTCATCGACCGGGTAGCCCGCCGACAACTGTGCTATGCCGAGCCCAAGCAGGAACTCCTCGAGCGCATGCGGTGGAGAGGTCTCGGACGCTCCACTCTCAGACGCCACCCGTGGTCTCCGGGCTGCTACTCGTCCTGAATCGGGATGAAGTTGCCCTCGTCGTCCACTGCCATGATGTAGATCGGCAGGGCAATCCGGTTGCCCGTCGCAGGGTCGATCGTGATGGTGCCCGTCGCGCCGCGATAGTTCGTTGTCGATAGCAGCTCGCCGAGGACGGGGCCGAACTGCGTGGTACCGACCGCCTTCATGGCCGCGAAGAGGATGTTGGCTGAGTCGTACGTGAACGGGCTCCACACACCGGGCACCTTGTTGAACGACTCGATGTACTCATCGACGTAGCGTGCCGCGCGCGGACCAGGCAGCTGCGTCGCCTCGGGTACTCCGCTGAAGACGCACCGCTGCGCATTGTCGAGGCCTGCATCGGTGATGAACTCCGGATCCACGT
>JBILVH010000159.1:0-4660 GCA_044370555.1 Candidatus Nanopelagicales bacterium | reverse complement strand
GACGGCTACCACGGCGCCTACATCGTGGACCTCGCCGCGGCACTGGTCGCCGATGACCCGGCATTGCCGAACCTGCCCGAGCCGACGCAGCAGACCGAGTTCACCGAGCGTGCCTACCAACGCCAGCTGCGTCAGCAGCAGCAGGTCCTCGACCTCTTCCGCACACACTTCGACGTGTGGACGTCGGAGCGGACGCTGCATTCCAGCGGCGCCGTCGACCGCGCGCTCGCGAAGTTGCGCGCGCAGGGACGGGTCTTCGAGGAGGAGAAGGCAGTCTGGTTGCGCACGACGGATTTCGGCGACGACAAGGACCGCGTCCTCGTCAAGGCCGATGGGGAGTTGACCTACTTCGCCTCCGACACGGCGTACTACATCGATAAGCGGTCCCGCGGATTCGATATCGCGGTCTATCTTCTCGGCGCCGATCACCACGGCTACGTCAACCGGTTGCGCGCCGTGGCGGCATGCGCGGGCGACGACATGGACGTCAACATCGAGGTGCTGATCGGTCAGCTCGTCAAGATGATGAAGGGTGGCGAAGAGGTCCGGCTGTCTAAGCGGGCGGGCACGATCATCACCCTCGAGGACCTCGTTGACGAGGTCGGCGTCGACGCCGCGCGATACACCCTGGTGCGCTACCCGGTCGATTCGCCCCTCACCCTCGACCTCGATCTCATGGCGCGTCAGAGCAACGACAACCCGGTGTTCTATGTGCAATACGCGCACGCGCGGATCTCATCGGTGCTGCGCAACGCTGCCGACCTGGGCATCGACTGGCGCGATTCCGACTACGACCCCGCGCTCCTAGCCCACGAGCGAGAGAACGATCTGCTGGGCATCCTCGCGGAGTTCCCGCGGATCGTCGCGACAGCGGCCGAACTGCGCGAGCCGCACCGGGTGCCCCGCTATCTCGAGGACGTCGCAACGGCGTACCACCGGTTCTACGACTCCTGCCGCGTGCTCCCGCGCTCCGACGAGGATCTCGAGCCGCTGCACATCGCCCGGCTGTGGCTCTGTGCGGCCGCGCGTCAGGTGCTCGCGAACGGACTCGAACTGTGCGGGGTCTCCGCCCCCGACCGCATGTAGCGCCGCCGCACGAAGATCAGCACCCCGCTCAGTACGAGTAGTACGACGCCCGCGGCGAAACTGCCCGTGATCCATCCGAGGGTCTCGCCACCAATCGCGAGGGCGGCGAGCGCCCCGGCGATCGTCCCGCCGGCTGCCCACGGCCAGTTCGCGCCGCGTCCGAACAGCGTGAGCCCGAGCAGGGCGAACGCGATGAGAAGGCCGCGTGCGACCCACCCCGTGGCGGTCGCCTCCGGGCCGAGATCCATGTCTTCGGCGGCAAGCGCGAACGGCGCGAGCGATGTCAGTAGGAACGCCACACCTAGCGCCTCGGACAGCGGGGGAATCGCAAGTAGGCGCGGCGCGAGCGCCAACCACACGGCCGCACCCGCCGCGGCGATGAGGGGCAGTGTCCAGTCGGGCCAGCGTTCGCCCAGTTCGATCATGAGCGCTGTCACGAACCACACGCTCGCCCCTGCGGCAGCCAGGGTCGTCATGGCGCCACGGACCCACCACGCGGCTCCGATCGCGGCGATGAGCGCGATGCCGCCGGCGAGCAACCGCGACCCGAGTCGCCCGGCCTCGTTCGGCGTCCCCATCATCATGAGGACTTCCGTGAGCAGACCGAGCAGGGGTACGGCAAGAGCCAGTACCAAGGCGACGAGGCGTCGGATGACGACGGCTTCATTGGGCGGCCGCAGTCCGGCCCGACCACCGTTGACGAGTGTGATCACGACCGCCACCGTGATGAGCACTCCCGCCCCGATGCCCAGCGCGGTCGCGCGCAGTGCGAGGGACCAGTCCGGCCAGCTCTGCATGATGAGACTCATCAACGCGGACAGCACGAGCGCCGCACCGACATACCCGAGGATCTCCGGCAGCGGGTTGCGCTTCTTCGCGGCATCGGGCTCGGCGCTGGCCGACCGGGCGCTCGCTTCGGTGACGGCCGTGCGTACGGATGCCGCCTGCTCGGCGGTCAGGGTGCCCGAGCTCGTGAGCGTGGCGAGCGCGTCGGTGAGAGCCGGATCCAGTCCGGTGTCTGTGCGGGTGTGACTGCCGCGGGTCTGCGAATGTGCGGTGGTGTCCACATCGTCAGTGGACCATGCGCGGGTCGGCCGAGGAAGACCCCTTTCGGTAGCGTTCGCCCATGCGCGCGCACCCGGCCGGGCCACGCCACGGCGATGTGGTGAGTGCGCTGGGTGCACCCCAGCGCCCGGAGTCCCGCGAGGCGATGCACGCACTGCACGGATCCGTCTGGTCGCGCACCGTCACCCGCGATGCTGCGGGATGCCTTGCGGTCGGGGGGCGCACGGCGGTGGGTCTCGCCCGTGAGTTCGGCTCTCCGCTGTTCGTACTCGACGAGATCGACTTCCGGGCCCGGGCCGCGGCCTACCGCGTGGCGTACGACGGCTGTGACGTCTACTACGCGTCGAAAGCGTTCCTCGCCACCGCGGTGGCGCGCTGGGCGGCGGAGGAGGGGCTGCGGATCGACGTCGCCACGGGCGGTGAACTCGCGGTGGCGCTGCGAGCGGGGGTTCCGGGTGCGGACATCCTCTTCCACGGCAACAACAAGTCAGCCGCGGAGATCGACCGCGCCCTCGACGCCGGCGTCGGTCGCATCATCGTCGACTCGATGCAGGAGATCGGGCGCATCACCGCTGCTGCCGCTCGTCGCGGAGTGGTCGCACCGGTGATGGTGCGCGTGACCGTGGGTGTCGAGGCGCACACGCACGAGTTCATCGCGACCGCTCACGAGGACCAGAAGTTCGGCCTGTCCCTGGCGGGCGGTGCGGCGGAGGAAGCGGTCCGGGCGATAGCGGCCGAACCCGCCCTCGAGCTGGTCGGACTCCACTCCCACATCGGGTCGCAGATCTTCGATGCGGCCGGCTTCGAGATCGCGGCAGCGCGCCTCGTCGGGTTCGTCGCGCACCTGCGCAGCGACCTCGGCATCGAGGTCGGCGAGCTCAACCTCGGCGGCGGCATGGGTATCGCCTATACCGCTGACGACGACCCGCTCGACATCACCGACATGGCGGTGGCTATCCGCGAAGTGGTCGCGAGGGCGTGCGCGGGGGCGGGGATCGCGGAGCCGCACCTCGCGGTCGAGCCGGGACGCGCGATCGTGGGACCGGCCGGTATGACGCTCTACGAGGTCGGCACGGTCAAGCCCGTCGCGCTCGGGCAGGGCCAAGTGCGCACGTACGTCTCCGTCGACGGTGGCATGAGCGACAACATCCGTACGGCGCTCTACGACGCCGAGTACACGGTGACGCTCGCATCGCGTGTCTCCGACGCGGAGCCGATGCTCGTGCGCATCGTCGGTAAGCACTGCGAGAGCGGTGACGTCGTCGTGCGTGATGCGTGGCTGCCCGCCGACCTAGCGCCCGGTGATCTCCTGGCCGTGGCCGCGACCGGTGCCTACTGCCGCTCGATGGCATCCCAGTACAACTACGTCCCGCGGCCCGCGGTCATCGCGGTGCGCGACGGTGCCGCGCGCGTGGTGCTCCGCCGCGAGACCGAAGACGACCTGCTCGCGCTCGACCCCGGGGCCACCGGCGCATGAAGTGCACCGTCAAGGGCACGGCCCCGGGGCGCAGTCGCGCGCATTCGCGGCACCCGGGACCGGCGCCGGCCGGTATCTGGGAGACTTGCGGACCGTGAGCACCTCGAATCCTTCGACCGCCCCGGCACCGCTGCGTATCGCGCTACTCGGCGGTGGCACCGTCGGCTCCCAGGTCGCCCGTCTCCTCATGGAGAACGCTGCCGACCTCGAGGCGCGGGTCGGAGCACCGGTCGAACTGATCGGCGTCGCAGTCCGCGATGCATCTCGCGCCCGCGAGGGCATCGACTCCGCGCTGCTCACCGACGATGCCCAGGCGCTCGCACGCAGCGGGGCGGACGTCGTGGTCGAGGTCATGGGCGGGATCGAGCCGGCACGCACGCTCATCCTCGAGGCGATGGCGCACGGGTCGGCCGTCGTGACCGCCAATAAGGCGCTGCTCGCCGCAGACGGGGCGAGCCTCTACGCCGCTGCCCGCGAGCACGGCGTCGACTTGTATTTCGAGGCCTCAGTGGCCGGGGCCATCCCCTTGTTGCGGCCGCTGCGCGAGTCACTTGCCGGTGACCAGGTGCGACGCGTCCTCGGCATCGTCAACGGCACCACCAACTTCATCCTCACCAAGATGGACGAGGAGGCTGCGGACTACGCGGCCGTCCTCGCGGAGGCACAGGCACTCGGCTACGCCGAGGCTGACCCGACGGCGGATGTGGAGGCTTTCGACGCCGCGGCCAAGGCTGCGATCCTCGCCGAACTCGCCTTCCACACCCGGGTCACCGCCCATGACGTGTACCGCGAGGGGATCACCTCGGTCACCCTTGCCGACGTCGAGGCGGCGCGCGCGATGGGCTTCGTGATCAAGCTGCTCGCGGTGGCCGAGCGCGTCGGGGACGGGGTCATCGTCCGCGTCCACCCGGCGATGGTCCCGCGCAGCCACCCGCTCGCCAGCGTGCGCATGGCCTTCAACGCCGTGTTCATCGAGGCCGAGGCGGCGGGGGAGATGATGTTCTACGGCCGCGGGGCGGGCGGCGCGCCCAC
>JBILVH010000158.1:0-4689 GCA_044370555.1 Candidatus Nanopelagicales bacterium | reverse complement strand
CGTTCAACGACGGGGTGATCGTGCATTACTTCCTGCGCGCCGATCCGAGCGAGCCCGGTAGGCCGCACGTGCCGCGAGCCCTGCCGGACAGCCCGCGGGGGCGACGAGTGGCGGACCGACTGCGGGCGCGGCGTGCGCTCGCGTGGAAGCGCAGCGTCTGGGCGCTGAAGGCCGAATTGGAGGGCGACCGCCGTCCGGGCGCGCCCGGGTATCGCTAGCCTCTCCCCATGGCTGATCAGACCGAATCGAGCATTGACGTCGCCGCGCCACCCGCAGCGGTCATGGCGGTGATCGCCGACGTCGCCGCCTATCCGCAGTGGAGCGAGGGCATCAGCAAAGTGGAGGTGCTCACGACCGGGGACGACGGTCGCCCCGCCACGGCGCGGTTCCACATCTCGGCGGGTCCGGTGAAGGACGTGTACGAGTTGAAGTACACGTGGAACGGTGATGAGTCGGTGCAGTGGTCGCTGGTGAAGGGCGAAATGCTCACGATGATGGATGGTGAGTACACCCTTCGATCATCGGGTGCCGGGACCGCGGTCCACTACCGATTGGCGGTCGACCTGCGTATCCCGATGATCGGGATGTTCAAGCGCAAGGCTGAGAAGACGATCGTCGATAACGCCCTGAAGGGCCTGCGCAAGCGCGTCGAGTCCCAGGCGTAGGAGTGTCACTCGCAATAGGTGTTGACGTCGGCGGCACCAAGGTCCTCGCCGGTGTCGTCGATCCCGACGGGTCGGTGCGCCGCACCGTGCGAGTGGCAACACCGCGACTCGATGCCCGCGCACTTGCCGATTCCATCATCGGGGCGGCTCGCGATGCGGCTCAGGGTGAGTCCATCGCATGCGTCGGCATATCACTGGCTGCGCTGCTCGACGCCGATCGGACGAGGATCCTGCTCGCGCCGAACGGTGGGTGGGCGTCGGAGCCGCTTGGGCTGATGGTCGAGCAGTCGCTCGGCGTACCGACGCTGCTGGAGAACGACGGCAACTGCGCCGCGTGGGGCGAGTTCCGTTTTGGCGCGGGCCGCGCCTTCGACGAAGTGGTCATGGTGACGGTGGGCACCGGGGTGGGGGGTGGCCTCGTTCTCGGTGGCCTGCTCCGCCGTGGGTTCCACGGCATCGGCGGCGAGATCGGACACCTGACCGTGGTGCCGGAGGGCCTGCCCTGCGGCTGCGGTCGCACAGGGTGTTGGGAGCAGTACGCCAGCGGCAACGCCCTCGTGCGCGAGGCGCGCCGCCTCGCGCTACGCAGAAGGGCTGATGCGAGTCTGCTGCTCTCGCTGGGTGATGGCACACCCGAAGGTGTGCAGGGCGTGCACGTGACGGAGGCGGCGCGGCTTGGCGATGTGGTTGCGCTCGCCGCGTTCGACTACGTCGGCGCCTGGCTCGGTCGCGGGATGGCCGACCTCGCGGCCGTGCTCGATCCGCCCGTGTTCGTGCTCGGCGGCGGGGTGTCGGCTGCCGGCGACATACTCGCGGTCCCCGCGCGCTGCGCCCTCGCGCAGGAGGCGATGGGCAAAGGATCGCTGCCGGTCCCCGCGGTGGTCGTGGCCGAACTCGGCAATCGTGCCGGCATCGTGGGGGCCGCCGACCTCGCTCGCGCAGCATCTGCCCTCGACGGCTAGACCAGTACGCGGCAGGTCGGCCCCGGCCGAAGCCACCGGCGCTAGACGACCGCGCCGTCGTCCCATCCGTCGCGCGGCCGGTCCTTCATGCGGGCGACGAGGGTGATGAACCCGGCGATGAACGCGACGCCGCCCGCGAGCGCTATCCACGCGTCGAACCTGAGCACCCACGCGATGACGACCAGCAGCGGTCCGAGGATCACGCCGGCCCACGCGAAGCGGTCCGCGATGTGGTGGGGTCGCGGGATCGGTGGGGGCTCCGGCGGCACGAATCGGTCGACGGCATCGAGTGGGTCATCGTCGACGTCATCGGGTTCGGGTGCGCCGGCGTCGCGGTCACCCCTACGGATGAGGCGTCGCGACAGGCCGGATCGGGGTGGGCCTTCAGCCGCCGGGTCGTTGATGGTCGCCCGCTCGCCGAAGGAGTCGACGATCTGGGCCCAGCGGTCGTCGAGTTCGGCGAGGTCGAGTTGCTCGCGTGTCGCGCGCGCGTCCGCGTCGGCGTGGAACTCTGCCCGCAGTCCCGGCAGCGTCGCCGTGAGGATCGCGCGTGCCGCATCACGTTGGTCGCGCAGCACGTAGACGCGCGTGGTCGGGCGGTCAGGGCCGCGCACTTCGCGGTACGGCCCGATCTCGCCGACGACTGGCTCGGCGTAGGCGGGTATGTCCGCTTCGGCGAGCGCGTCGAGGATGTGCACAGCGATCGGCGGGTCGACGTCGACTAACGCGGTGTAGGGCGAGAGGGAATCGGGTGGCACCGCTACGCCTGCACACCCTGGCTGAGTCGGTGGACGAAGTCGAGGCTCGCTCCCTCGATGGTGGGGGCGTCATGATCCAAGGTCGCGACATGGAACGAGTTGTGCAGCACGATCTCCGTGACCTCCGACGAACGGACATTGGCGAGGATCCACGCGCTGTTACTCGGCTCGACGACGTGATCCTCCGCGCTGCGGAAGAGCAGCAGCGGCATCGTGATCCGGCCGATGTCCTGCTTCACGGCCCGCCATAGCTTGGTGAGTGAGTAGGCCGCGTTGAGCGGTATGCGGTCGTAGGCCCCCTCGTCGACGCCCTGGCGACGGATGTCGTTGGAGATGCCCGGGAAGGACTTGACCAGGTGCCGGATGACGGGGAGCGCGAAGCGATCCGGGCGCTCGCTGTGTACGGCGGGGTTCACCAGGACGATGCCCGCGATCTCGTCGGGATGATCTTCGGCGAGCCGCAGGGTGAGCGTGCCGCCCATCGATAGACCCATGACGAAGATGCGCGGGCAGCGTGTGCGGAGTTCAGCGAAGGCTCGTTCGACCTCTGCGTACCAGTCCTCCCAGGTCGTGATGTTCATGTCCTGCCAGCGGGTGCCATGGCCGGGCAGCCGCGGCACCCGGACGGTCAGCCCCGCCGCGGCGAGGTGGCGGGCCCAGGGCGTCATGCTGACCGGGGAGCCGGTGAAGCCGTGGATCAGGAGGGCGCCGACGGGCCCGCCGTCGTGGGCGTACGGCTCGGCCCCGGGACGTAGTGGCATGGGTCCTCCCTCGGCTGCGGTCTGGGACGCCCGGTCTCGGACGTCCGCTACGGGACGACCGCCATGGTCGCACATCCCCTAGGGTGACTCCCGTGTTCGATTGGGTCTTGAAGCACTTCGTGATCGGACCCTGGCTGCGCGTGCTCTTCCGGCCCTGGACAGAGGGCCGGGACTACGTGCCGGATTCCGGGCCGGCCATCGTGGTGAGCAACCATCTGTCGTTCTCGGACTCGTTCTTCCTGCCGCTAATGGTCAAGCGGAAGCTCACCTTCCTCGCGAAAAGCGACTACTTCACCGGGCGCGGGGTGAAGGGCCTGCTCACGAAGATGTTCTTCGCGGGTGTGGGGCAGGTGCCTGTCGACCGGTCCGGCGGCCGGGCGTCCGAGGCGGCGCTGCGCACGGGCCTGCGGGTCCTGTCCGGGGGGCATCTGCTCGGTATCTACCCCGAGGGCACACGCACAGTCGACGGCCGGCTCTACCGGGGGCGCACCGGAGTGGCGCGCATGGCGCTCGAGTCCGGCGTGCCCGTGATCCCCGTCGCGATGATCGGCACCTACGAGATCCAGCCGCCGGGCCGGATCGTGCCGCGGATCCGACGGGTCGGCATGCGGTTCGGCCCGCCCATGGACTTCACTCGCTACGACGGCCTGGGCAACGACCGTTTCATCCTGCGCAGCGTCACCGACGAGATCATGTACGCGATGATGCAATTGTCCGAGCAGGAGTACGTCGACGTGTACGCCTCGCGCGCGAAGGAACTCGCCGCCGGTGCTCGGCAGGAGCAGGAGTCCGAATCCGGCGAGTGATGGGGCTCCCGCGACTCGTATTGCCGGGTGTGCGCTAGTCCTACTGCGCCCAGTTAAGGCTGCGCTCCACTGCCCGGTGCCAGCGTTGGTAGGCCGACGGGTCGACGCTGCGAGGTGTGAACGTGCGTTCCACCCGCCGGGATGTGGCGACCTCTTCGTCGTCTGACCACAACCCGATGCCGAGCCCCGCGAGGAAGGCGGCCCCGAGGCCGGTCGACTGGAGTTCGGCGGGCCGTTCGATGGGTGCGGCGAGTTGATCCGCTTGCACCTGGCAGAGCAGGTCGTTGGCGGCGGCGCCGCCGTCGACGGCTAGGCGCGGGAGTCGGAAGCCGCCGTCGTGTTCCATCAGGTGCGCGACATCGCGCACGGAGAATGCGATTGCGTCCAGGGTCGCCCGCACCAGGTGTGCGCGCGTCGTTCCGCGGGTGATCCCGAGGATCGTGCCGCGTGCATGGGGATCCCACCGCGGGGCACCGAGACCGGTGAGGGCGGGCACGAACACCACGCCACCCGAGTCGGGAACCGAAGCCGCCAGCTGCTCGGTCTCGGCCGCCGATTCGATGATGCCGAGTCCGTCGCGCAACCACTGCACCGCAGCTCCGGTTACGAAGACGGCTCCTTCGAGTGCGAAGGTGCGTGTCCCGTCCGGTCGGGAGAGCGCGACTGTGGTGAGCAGCCCGGCTTCGGACCGCGCGATGGTGGTACCCGTGTTCACGAGCAGGAATGAACCGGTGCCG
>JBILVH010000156.1:0-4699 GCA_044370555.1 Candidatus Nanopelagicales bacterium | reverse complement strand
GACGAGCAGGACGTGTCCTTCAGCGGTGACATGGTGATGCCGTTCGGCTCGATGTCCGCATCCTTCGACCTCGACACGGACAAGGACGGGAACATGACCGTCGATGGCGATGCCTTCATCGATGGGAGCGTGGGGCAGGTCTTCGCCTGGGGTCGGACGGCATCGTCCTCCGACGGCTCGGACGACGGAATCTTCAGCGTCCAGGACCTCACCTACTCGGTCGACATGACCGTGGGACCGGACAATTGCGGGTCGTTCACGAGCGATACGAGCGGCACCCTCAGTTACGGCAAGCGGTCCGGCCTCGGCTTCACCGGCGACATCTCGGTGAACTGCGGCATCCTCAACGTCCTGGACTTCGAGGTCGACTACTACAAGGACGACAAGCTCGTCGACCAGCTCATCATCAGTTACTCGTCGAAGACCGGGCTGCTCTACGGCTTCATCCAGATCCAGCCCGACCTGTGGGAGACGTCGCGCAAGCACCTGGGCTACACCTACAAGCGCCACGTCCAGTTCACGATCACCGTGACGGTGAGCATCGACACGCTCGCCGCATCGAAGTCGTACGTCACGATCACGTTGAGCCTGTCGGCGGATGACGTCTCGGGGACCGGCACCTGCACCTTCGCGGCATCAGGCGACGATTCCTGCACGATCACGGTGAAGGTGAAGCCCACGTCGACATTCAGCTGGTCGGACTCCTGGAGTTGGTGAATGGGTGGCTCTCGGAGAACGCCGGTGCGGTCGGCGGCTCGGTGCGCCTAAGCGGTGAAATGCAGGTGAGGAGTACTTCCCCCCGCGGCAATCACGGGAAATAATGAAGGCTCGTTTCAGGAGGAGGGGCCGTGCTGACCAAGCGTTCCGTGTTCGAGCCGAGTGTCTGGCAGAAGGACGAGTTGTACGCGCAGGCGCTTGCGACCGATGAGCGCCTGTGGGTGCCGGCTTCCCAGCCCGGTGCGTGGCTTCGCCCCCTGCTCTTCGACACGACCCAGGGCATGTGGGTCAACATCACCCGCATCCGCAAGGAGGGATTCATCAGTCGCCACGCCCACCCCGCTCCCGTGCACGGCCTCGTGCTGAAGGGGTCGTGGTACTACGCCGAGCGGGATTGGGTCGCCACCGAAGGCACCTACGTCTACGAGCCGCCCGGTGACGTGCACACCCTGATGGGCACCGCCGAGGAGTCCTACACACTGTTCATCATCCACGGCACCCTCATTGAGTTGGATGAGGATGGCAAGCCGATCAAGTACGGCGATGTCTTCAACCGCCTCGAGCAGGCGGCGGATCACTTCGAGAATGTCGGTCTCGGCCGCGACTACGTCAAGCAGTTCGTGCGCTGACGGGTGCGCGGCGCGCCCAGAAGGTCGCATCCGGCCATCGGGTCTCGGCAGAATACAACGCCGCACGATTCGTCTCGTGCTCGTCAAGCACCGCGCGGTAGTCGCTCTCCCACTCCTCGCCCCCGAGGAGCGCCCCTGCCCGCGCCGCCATGACCATCGCGGTGATCAGGCCCTGCGATGAGAGCGGGTCGAAGGTCACCGCGGCATCCCCGATCGCGAGCCATCCGTCCCCGCTGAGTTGGGCACGACGGCCGGTCTCAGCTGGGTAGGCGCCTACCGTGGGAGTCACGTCACCCGGCACCACCCGAGACATGTGGTGTGTGGCGGCGAGTGCTTGCTGCCATTGAGCCGATCGCCCCCCGCGCAGAAGGTCGGCGTCGGTCACAAATGCGACGACGCGGCGCCCGTGCGGCAGCGGAGTGGTGTACCACCAGCCATCGGGAACGGTCTCCACGGTCGTCAGGCGTTCACCACCGACGTCGGGTACGACCCCGACAAGAGCGACCTGCTCATCCATGCGGATTCGACGTACCCCGAGTCGTGACACCACCGCGCCCGAGCGGCCGGAAGCATCGACCCAGGGTCATGTCGGCATCCTGCCAGAGGTCGGCAGGCAGTCAGCCGTCGTTCACCAGAGTCAGCCGGTGCGGATCAGCCCTGCCGCGGTCAGCAGCGCGCTCCTGTGTCCGGTAGCACCCCACGGGCTATGTAACTGGTGAGGATTCTGTCGCAGTCCCCGCTCTCCACAGCGCCATGTCCCCGACCACTCCACCGCACCAGCCGGGCCGCGGGGAAGAGCGACCGCATTGCTTCAGCACCCGCTAGCGGTGTCGCGGGGTCATGCTCACCGGCGATGAGAAGCGGGACGGCGCGGGTGACCTGCGTCAGGGGCAGAGGGGCGTGCGGTCGATCAGGCCAAGACGTACACGGCACCGAGAGCGCCGACCAGAGTGCGCCGAACACCGGGAACGTTCGGCTCCAGCGACCGCGCAGTGCAGTCCACTCTGCGAATGTCGTCGGCACTGCTGGCCAGTCATTGCAGCGCGTGGCCCACTGGACCGCGACCACCGAGTCCACTTCGTTGAAGGCCGGTGCGCCCACCCGCGCTGACGCGTCGCGGCGAGCGTTGATCACGGCCCGGAGTAGGCGGTCGATGCTTCGCATTCCGGACCCGAAAAAGGCCTGGTCGCGCAGTCCGAGCGCCAATGTGATGCCCGTGACCTGTTGACCATTCATCACAACGGGCTCGGAGTTCAGGTCGGCGATGAGTCCGAGCAGGCGCCTGTATGCGGGACGGGAGCCGAAGGGGCAGGTCGACCTGCGGTCGCACCCGGCTGCCCACCGGCGTACCGAACCCTCGAATCCGCGCACTTGACCGCGCACAAGATGGGTCCACGTGCGACCTGGGTGCACCACGGACCCCAGCACCATGCGCCCGACCGAATCCGGGAAGAGGTGGCTGTAGACCGCACCCAGATAACTGCCGTATGAAACGCCTATGTAGTTCAGTGTCGGTTGGGCGAGGGCGATGCGCACCGCTTCGATGTCGCGGGCGTTGGCCTCACTGCTGATATGTCGCGCGAGTGATCCCCCCTCATTCACACATGTGCGACCGATGCTGCGCATCGTGCGGTAGTCGCGCCGCAGGGCGGTGGATGTCCGGCCCGGGATGCTGAACGCCTCAAGGGTTCTCTGCACGAACTCACTGTTCAAGCACTCCAACCGCTCGCTGGTGCCGAGTCCGCGCGGATCTATGCCGACGATGGTGAAGCGCCGTGCCACGGCATCGGGCACCGGCGCCATCGAGGCGCGCAGCAGCGCACCCCCGGGGATCCCGGGACCCCCTCCGTTGAAGAAGACCACTGCATCGCTAGCCGTGGGCAGCTTCAGGCGGGTGAGTCCAAGGGTGATCGTGGGGCCATCGGGTCGCAGATGGTCGAGAGGGACATTGATCTTGGCGCACTGCAACGCATTGCCCCGCAAATCCGCACCGCAGGCGGCCCATCGGACGGGCGTCCGCAATGCTCGGGATCGTTCTGCGACCGTCATTGCTGGCATGACGACTTCAGCCGCACTCCGGGCAGGCGTGGTGTGTGCCGCTGGCTCCGCCGCTGAGATGCCCGTACCCGACGTGATGCCGGTGAAGGTCAGCGATGCGATGACACCGAATATCGCCGCGCGCATGAGGTCAGCCTGCCAGCAGTGCGCGGTCGGTGGCGAACGGGCGGATCAGCCGCTCTTGCGTCGAAACTCGCGGCGGCCTCCCGCCTTCGCGCTGCTGCCGCGCCCAGCAGCGCCGCCCCCCGAGCTCCCCCCCGGCCCGTAGGCACCACGGTTCTTCTTCGCCTCCAGTGCCGATTGGAACGGGTCGCGGGGAGCGGCGTCCTCGTCCACCTCGGATTCCCGGGGCTGCGACGCATCCTTTTCCACGCAGCGAGTGTGGCATGAACTGTGCCGGGTTCGGTGGACCTGCCATGTCGATCCTCCGCGGTGCTGCACCTCTTGGTGGCTCGACCCCAGTGCCACGCACCAAAACTGAGCTTCGGTCCGTGCCGATGGCTAAGGTGGGGAGCCACCAGCCCTAGGAGATCCCTGATGCGCACAATCCGACTGCTCGTGGCCGCGGTGACCTCACTAGGTGTGGGCTTCACCCTCATTGGACCAGCCAGTCCCGCCCAAGCGAATCTCGAAGCGATCAGCATCGGCGACTCGGCGGTCTACGTCATTGATGGGGTCCTCTACAGCGTCAGCACTGGCTCGTATGAGGTCGAGTGGGGCGACACACTCACGTCCACGCAGACGGGGGATGTTCGCGTGCGGAAGTTCCAACCGCGATCCGGGGGAGATACCGCCCGGTTCAGCGCGGGCGAGGTGCTCGAGATCACCGGTGCGGCGCCGTCCGGCCAGGACCTCGGCAGGCCCTCGGTGTTCCCCATTAGATCCGGGCTGCTGTTCTGCCGCGTGAACCCCGCCGCCACCGAGGATGGTCGTGCTTGGACCGTCGACACTGCGGTGTATTCGACGGAGAGCCGGACCTGGTCGCAGTTGCGACGTGCTCCGGTGGCGACCCCGAACGGGCGCACGGGTGCGTGTCTCGCCGTTGCCGGAGGGCCGGAGCGGCGCACTGTGTTCGTGGGGCCGGGTACCGAGATGGATCAGGATGCGGCCCTCATCGCCTTGACGTACGACGGTGCAGATGCGCCGACCGTGCGGTCGTACGTCCATCGGACCGGCTGGATCAGAGGCGCGTCGGCGGCTGGAATCGCGCGGGTCGGTGTGAATGCCGCGAGTGGGCTGGTCGAGCTCTATGAGGGCGACAAGATCCCGGTTACGTTCGCGGCGAACAGCGCGAT
>JBILVH010000157.1:0-4699 GCA_044370555.1 Candidatus Nanopelagicales bacterium | reverse complement strand
CTACGCCGACTTCGTACAGGGCCGCAGGCACCGACTTCAGCAGTCGCGTCGGCGATGCAAGGGAGTTCGCCGCACCCACGCAGGCGAGGATCGTCAGCAGGCGCAGCCCCTCGTAGATCATCGTCAGGAGCGATGGTCCGGACACCGCGCCGCCGATGCGCACCCCGGCGAGCCAGGGAGGTAGGGCGATCTCCGGCAGGTCGAGCACGACGATGCCACCGTCGGGGGCGCCGAAGAGGAGGCCGGCGACGACGCGGATGGCGAGGACGATGATCCCGAGCCGGAGGAAGAGCCCGAAGGCGCGGCCCCAGGGTGCCTGCGGGCGTCGCGCGGCAACGACGTACGCGACGACCGCGACGATGAGCGCGAGGAGGATCGGGTTGGTCGTGCGGGTGGCGACCACGGCGAGCCCGACCGCCCATCCCCACCACGCGAGCGGGTGCAGCCACCGCGCCCGGCGCGGCAACGGCGCCATCAGCCGACCCCGCCGGATGAGCGGCCTGCGCGCGAACGCCGCCAGGCGGTGCCGCCGAGGGCGGCGATCAGCACGAGCACGGGGACGACGAGCCACGGGCTGCGCAGCGGACTCTCGCCGCCGGTCCCCGCCGCTGCGGCGCCTGCCGTCGGCGCTGCGGGGTCAGGAGCCGGGCCGGCGGTCAAGCCGGTTTCGGTGGCTGGGTACGTGGGTTCGTCGGAGGGCGTCGGGGCATCGCCGTCGCCCTGGGCACGTGCCAACTCGGCGCCGAAGCCCGCGCTATCGGCATCGGTGCTGTCTGCAGCCGCGGTATCGGTGTTCGCCGTGGCAGGTGCGTCGCCCGACACGGGGTCTGGTGTCCGGGGCGCCGTGTCCTCGGGACTAGTTCCCGCCCCGCCACCCGAGCCGGCGCCGGCCCCGTCCCGTTCGGGTGCGCGGTCGGGGCTGTCGTCCGGATCGGCGGGTTCCGGGCGGGTCCCGCCGGCATCGTCGTCCGCCGCGGCGGACTCGACGCGCTCGGCGCAGCCGGTGCGCGGGTATCCGGCGAGCCCGCAGATCAGCCCGCGCTCGCTGCGGATGTCGACGACGTCGCGGAGGGCGTCGAAGCCGTTCGCCCCGTTGCTGACCTCGACACAGGTGCGGATCGCGGCGGGAGGCTGTTCGCCGGTCGGAGCACCGGCCGCGGTTCCGAAGTCGATGACGATCGCGACGCGGACGGTGTCGGGTGAATCGGGTCGACCGCCGCAGACGTCGTCGAATGCGGCCCCCGGCTGCACCCGCGGTGGGATGGTCGCGGTGACCCCCGTGACGGCGAGCCGCCACCCCTCGACCACGCCGTCCTCGGCGTCGCGGAACGCCGGGCCCACCGGTGAGAACTGCCAGCCGTCGGCCGTGCCGGTCCAGTAGGTCCAGTAGCGGAACTGCGGATCAGCGGCCTGCACCGGTGGGGAGAGGGACAGTGCGGGCACGACGAGGGCACCGGACATCGCCGCGACGCCCGCGAGCGTCGCGGCGGCCCGGCGCGCCCGTCCGCGCAGGGTCCGCACCCTTGCTGGCATCCCGGCCTCTCCTCTCGCCGCGACTCAGCGTCGCTTCGTGGCGGCGAGGTGCTTGACGAGGTTGACCTTGCCGGTCCCGAAAGCGGTCGCAGACTGCTCGGTCGCGTGTGCGACCAGCAGCAACGTGCCGAGTGCCGCGGGTGACGCGGCGTCGCCGGAGCCGACGTACGCGCGTACGGAACGGCCGAGTGCGCCCACCGCCCGGGTGGTCGCGGTCGTACCGAACCCGGATCCGACGAGTGCGAGCACTGCCTGCGCAGTCGCGTTGTAGTCAGCGGAACCGGGGACGAAGGCCGAGGGCATCAGTCCGTCGCCCAGGGTGATGTTGCGGATGAGGTAGCGCGCGATGGACCCGGTCGCGGTCGGGTTCGTGCCGCAGTCAAGGGTCGGTGCGGATCCGCGCTGCGTGGAGGGGGCAACCGGCGGTGCACCGACGAGGCCGAGGAGTGCGGTGACGGCGGTGAACCCGTCCGGGTCGGCACCGGCGGCGAAGGGCACGCCGCCGCGGGTGTCGCGGGGTGCGGGGCAGGCGAGGATCCGCGCTGAGATGAAGGCGTCGCCGCGTCGGATGGCGCGCGCGGCCTCGGCCGGGGGAAGCACCCCGGAGCGCAGCGCCTGCAGGGCGAGACCGGTGGACACCGGGTCGGGGGCGAGCCCGTCGATCCACTCCCAGCCGCCGGTCGAATCCTGCTCGCGGAGGAGCCAGCGGATCGCCCGCTCGGCACGCGCGGTGCGGCCCTGAGCATGCAGGGCCATCGCGGCCACGGCCGTCGAGTTGACGTCGGGGCCGGTGTAGGTCGACGCACTCGGCGCGGTGCAGGTCTGACCGGGGGCGACGTACGCCTGGAAGGCGCCGTTGGCGCACTGTTGCGCGGTGAGCCAGGCAAGCGCGTCCGCGGGTGCCGGGCGCCCGATCGCGGCCAGCCCCAGCAGCGCGTACGACTGGCGGAGGACACCGTCGAACGTCGGGTCGGCTGCGCCGTACAAGCCGACATCGGTCGTGGGGGAAGCTGGTGCCGCGGGGGCCGCCGATGCGGCGAGTGCACCGGGTGCGCCGACGAGGGCCGCGACCAGACAGACCGCGGCGGCAGTTGCGCCGAGGAGCCGGCCACGGTGCGGGCGATGGACGACAGTGCCCGCTGGGAGGGGCGTAGATGGGAGGGGTGTAGCTGTGCGCATGTGCGTGAGTGACCTCTCATAAGCGACCTGGACACGACGCCCAGGACGCTTCGGCGCAAGAAGTGCGCCACCGCACTGGGCTCCGTCCCGCAGACCTCGACGAATAGAGCCGCTTTATGTCCGCCAGGTGCTCCGACTCGCGCGCTCGGCCAGGCCGAGGTAGCGCTCACGGTTGCGGGTCAGCGCCGGATTCGCACCGGCTTCCCCTGGACATCGGACACGGGTATTGAGTTGTTGCGTGCGCCGTCATCCGACCACGCGGCGCGGGGTAAGTCAACCGTGCCGCGCGGGCACTAGCGTTGCGGCCCGTGGAGTGGAGATGGCGGTACGAGAACGAGCGCGGTGAGTCCGTGCAGCCGGTCGGTGACGGCGGCACCTTTCCGAGTCAGAGCGACGCGGAGTCGTGGATCGGGGAAACCTGGGCGGATTTGCTCGCGCAGGGGGTCGAGCAGGTGCACCTGCTCGAGGGCGACCGCGTCGTCTACGGCCCGATGGGGCTGCGGCCGACGGTCTGAGCGGTACGGACCCGAGAGCGGTGTGAACACCGCGATCGGTGTCGCTGCCTTGCGCGACTAGCGCAGTCGAGGTGGTTCGATCGCCTCGCCGCGCCGCACCTTCGGCTTGGGGATCCGCAGACGGCGCAGTTGCAGCAGTCGGATCGCTGCGTACCACAGGCAGCCCTTGCGCATCGCGGCGTCGGGCACGTTCTTGCGCAGGGCGATGCGCAACCGGATCAGAATCGAGATCACGTCGATAGCGACGACGGCGAGCAGTGCGAACCACGTGATGTTGACGTACTGCTGGATGCTCGTGACCGGGATGAACCCGAAGACCAGGATGGCCAGGGCGATGAAGATGAAGAACTCCGCGAGTGACAGACGGCTGTCGATGAAGTCGCGCACGTAGCGGCGTACCGGGCCCTGGTCGCGGGGCGGGTAGGCCCGCTCGTCCCCGGCGAGCATGCGGCTGCGCGCCTCGAGGCGGGCGGCCCGGTCGCGCTCGCGGGCGGCCCTGCGGGCTGCGCGGGGGTCCTTGGGCACCTTGAGCGCCTGCTTGCGGGCAGCCTCGGCCTCCCTGCGGCTCGGGGTGGCCCGACCCTTCCCCTCGACGGGTGCGGCGGAGTCGGTCGATGCCGCTTCGGTGGCCGGATCTCGACGACGGAACATGCCATGCAGCCTAGTCACGGCTGAGCGCATAGGCTGGGGGGAACCTTCCAAGGAGGAGCCATGGGGCTGTGGCAGCGGTTCACGATGATCTTCAAGGCCAAGGCGAGCAAGGCGCTCGACCGGGCTGAGGACCCCAGGGAGACCCTGGACTACTCGTACGAGAAGCAGCTCGAACTCCTGACGCGCGTCAAGAAGGGCGTCGCGGACGTCGCGACGAGCCGGAAGAGGCTCGAGTTGCAGCTGGCGACCTTGGCGAGCAAGGCCGATCAGTTGGAGCAGCAGGCGCGCGCCGCACTCGGCCACGGGCGCGAGGACCTTGCGCGCGAGGCCCTCACCCGTCGCAGTGGAGTGCAGCAGCAGATGGTGGACCTGCAGGGCCAGGTCGCCGGGCTGCAGGAGCAGGAGGAGAAGCTCACCGCTGCCGCCCAGCAATTGCAGAGCAAGGTCGAGTCCTTCCGTACTCGCAAGGAGACGCTGAAAGCGACGTACAGCGCCGCCGAGGCGCAGGTGAAGATCAACGAGGCCTTCTCCGGCCTGTCCAGCGAACTCGGTGACGTCGGGATCGCGGTGCAGCGGGCCGAGGACAAGACCGCGCAGATGCAGGCGCGTGCTGGCGCGATCGACGAGTTGATCGCATCCGGTGCACTCGACGATGCCACGGCGACCGGGAAGGACAATCTGACGGTCGAGTTGGAGCGGCTCGCAAGTCAGTCCCAGGTCGAAGGTGAGCTCGCCGCACTCAAGCGCGAACTCGGGTCGGCGCCGGGATCGGCGGCCATCGAGCCGCCCAAGCAGTAGGGGCCGCCCGTGGCGCGTACGCG
>JBILVH010000155.1:0-4749 GCA_044370555.1 Candidatus Nanopelagicales bacterium | reverse complement strand
GCGCCACCAGATAGGCCGTGTCAGCGCTCGGGTAGAAGCGGGCTGCTGCACCGCGCACGAAGTTCATGCCGACACCCTCCGCAGGCTCCAGCACGGGACGATTCTCAGGCGGTCCCACCTGCGAGGGCCGACACGTGGTCAGCCGCTCTGTCGTGCGCTTTGCGGCATCCTTCAGCGTCACCTGCGGGAGCGCACCCCCCGACGTCGTCGCCGTCGTAGAGGCATACACGCGGTACATCACCACGGTGATGTTGCTGCCGAACGGATCTCCCGGCTTGAATGCCGCCGCACCGCGCAGAACATTCGGATCCCTCGAGGTGTCCGCGGCAGGTGCGACGATGCGAATGGTCCACGTGGCACTTGCACCACGTCCAACCCGGCGCACAGTGACGTCGTTGACCGAGTCCAACAGAGTCGAGTCGGAGAAGCGATATGTCTGCAGCGACCAGTAACGCGCCTTCGGGTCCTTGCCCGTAACCACGATCTCGTCACCGGGTGCAAGGATCGCTGCCTGGACGAAGTACGCGGCTGAGGTGTCCGGATACGCGTAGTTGGCATCACCCGGATACACGATCGGCCAGCCACAGCGGCGATCCGGGTCAGTCGGGGTCACGACGAGCGAAGCCACGGGGGTCGCCGTGAGGACACCGAGGAAGAGCGCGCCGCACGCAGCCGCCGCCGCCATTCGCTTGCGCACCATCGGACCTCCCACACGACGCCGCTAGCTGAACCTTTCGGCAGGGTAGCCGCACCGCCCCTGCGGAGGCTACCGATGAGTCGGAACCGCCCAAAAGCATCACGAGACCGGCTTCGATCGCGCAGAAGGTCTACCGTTCCGCCATGCGCGCGTACATGGCAGCCATCGCTGCCGCCGCCCTGGGAGTGACCTCGGCCCTCGCCCTCGCGGTTCCGGCCGGTGGGGTCCTCGTGGTCACCGGCAAGAAGCGGGTGATTTCGGTATCGAGCTCGACGGACCGTGCCAGCATGGCCGACTTCGCCCTGTCGTCCGACGGGACCCGTGCGACCGCAGTCTGGGTGAGCAACCTCGGAGATCCGGACAACCCGTGGGTCCGCGGGCCCTTCGAAGTGCGCTCGGCTTCGGCAACCATCGCTGGCAGTACGGCAACGTGGGGTCAGCCGGTCACGCTCGCGAGCGTGGAGGGAGATATCGCAGCATTGGATATCGCTCTCGATGCGGAGGGCGGCACCGCCGTGGTCGCCTGGTCGCGCGACCCCGGTGGAGAGGCGTCGTACGTCGTTGAGACCGCAAGTGCGGCGATTGATGGACGGGAGGCCACCTGGTCACAACCCGAGGCGGTTTCAGCAGATGCGGTAGACGCCATGTCACCGGTTGTCCAAGTATCAGCCGCTGGCACCCGCGCACTGCTGGCCTGGGGGCAGGGTGGCGACCTGGGGTGGTCGGTGCAGGTCTCTGCGGCGACGGTCGCGGACGGGACTGCCTCGTGGGGAACTGCCAACGCGGTGTGGACGCCCAACGGCGAAGACGTCTACTACCAGTATGTCTCCGGGCTGACAGCAGTGATGACAGGTGACGGCACCCGAGCCGCGCTCGCCTGGGCGTACCAGGCGAATTCGGCGGAGGTTCGCATTGAGTCGGCGATCGGGACAGTCGGAAACCGGACCACATCGTGGGGCGACATTGCCGTCGTCAAGGACGGGCTCAGCTCGGTGGACTCGCTGCGCTTTGCGGCCTCAGCGTCTATCAGCAAGGCAACGGCCGTCTGGGACGAGCAGGTGGATTCGCAACACACGCTGCGGACTGCCTCCGCTGAGATCACGGGTCTGACCGCAACCTGGGGCGCGCCCACTCAGGTCGGCGACGCACAAGATCTTTACTTCACACCAAACCTCGCCCTCTCTGGCAACGGCTCGCGCGCGGTGGTGACCTGGCAGGTGCGCAGCGTTGATGCCTTCGGAGATCCAGCGACGAGCACCATGGCTGCGGCAGGGCTCGTATCTGGTCGCGCCTTGCAGCTCGGTGACGCCGAGCAGGTGTCCCCTGAGGAGGTGAGCGTCTACGCGGCGCGACTTGCCGCCTCGGCGGATGGGCAGCGGGTTGTCATGACCTGGTTGCGCCGACTCGGCACCGTTGAAGTCCCACGCGACCAGGTGCAGATGGTGTCGTTCAGTATCGAGGGTACCGAGATCTCACCGCTTGATACGTGGAGCCTGACACGTTCGAATGTCCACGCCACGAACCCCAGCGTCGCCGTGACGGCTGAGGCGACGCGGGCAACATTCCTCTGGACGACGGACTTCGAGTACGACGTGGTGCAGGCCCTGTCCACCACCCTCGAATTCCGCGGCGACCCCAAGGTCACCGCGGTCACGCCTTCGTCGGGTCCCCTCGACGGCGGCAACACGGTCACAATCATCGGCGAGAACTTCTACGACGTCATCTCGGTCACCTTCGGCTTCGACGAGGTCGAGGAGTCCGACATCACCGTCCTGTCGCCCACGCGGATCCGGGTGGTGGTGCCGGAGGGTGAGGCGGCCGGCCGGGTGAGCGTCACCGTGGAGACCGAGTCGGGTGAGACCAAGCGCAACAGGGCCTACACCTACCTGAAGGTCGCCGACCCGACGATCACGGATATCACCCCCGCGGTCGGTGGTCTGGCGGGTGGAGCCGAGGTCACGATCACGGGCACGAGATTCTCGAACCTCCGCGACATCTTCTTCGGCAGCGAGGACGCACCCCTCTTCGAGTTGGTCTCGGCCACGAAGGTCATCGTGACCATCCCGCGCGGCAAAGAGCTCGGCCCGGTCCCGATCACCATCAAGACGACCTCAGGCTCAGTGACCAGGCCGAATGCGTTCACCTACGTCGTCGTGCCGCCCAAGCCGAGCGCCGTGGACGCGGAACTTGACGGCCGAAAACTGACGGTCAGCTGGGATGCGCCGCGGGGGGAGGTCCGGGGGTTCGTCGTGCGATGCGTGAAGGGTGACACGGAGATCACGCGGACAGTCTCCGCGCGTAGCGAGACCGCCACCATCACTGTGCCGTCCGATGCGCTTGCGGGCGAAGGCGACTTCAGTTGCCAGGTGGCCGCGACTGGGCCCGGCGGAGCGCAGGGGCAGTTCAGCCGTCCGGATCGCGCCACGATGCCGCAGTGACTGCAGTCTTCAATGCTGGTAGAGATTCAATGCTGGTAGAGCGCAAATCGTGACACAAGTACCCGACTAGGCCACACGCCATGTGCGCCGACGATTTGTCGCACCAGAAATTCGAGGCCCCTAGGTCGGTGCGCCTCAGAACCCACGCGACCCAGACCACGAAAGACATGGCCCAGATCGCCAGCACCGCCTAGGACCGGACGATCCAGACCTTGCGCAGTGGTTCGGTGATGTCCCAGACCGTCACGTCGTCCGGGTGCAGCACACCCACGACACCCGGCGCGAGATGGATGACGTTGCCGTGCTGGTCGGTGACGGTGCCGCGGCCTTCAATGACCACGAACACCTCGTCATCGAACGAGTCAGTAGAGCGGCCCGCACTGTGCTCCCAGACCCCGACCTCGAAGCCCGCATCGGCTACAACGCTGGCAATCGCCGTGCGTACGCCGGGCGTCTGGCACTTCTCTTCGGGTAGGTCCGACCACTCGGTCTGCACGTCGCGCGCCTGGAATGACGAGATCATGTGTAAACACTAGCCCTCAGGTGTGAGCTGCATGCGTCATCCCCCCGCGGCGAACAATGCGCACGCAGTCTCCAGGGCACCGCGCGAGACCCCCAGGGTGGACTCATCGGGATTGTCTGCGAGGGACTGCTTGGCGTTCATCAGCAATTCGCGCACCTCTTGCACCCCGGGCAGGGTGGGAGCGATCGCAAAGGCCGCGTCCACCAACCCGAGGGCCTCGCCCACGGCGGCGCGGGCCTGCGAGGGGGATACACCCGGCACCCAGGCGGCCTGCGCGACCACGCACGCGGCAGCCACGTCCGCAGCGGCCTGCACGGCCCCGGTCGCCGATGACACTGCGGACTGACCCGCGTCGATGGCGCTGTTGACCTGGCTGCAGCCGGTCAGCGCGACAACGCAGCACACTGCCGCGCCCGCCGCGACGATCAGGCGACCTGGCCGCCGCGTGCGGATCCGTGCCGGAAATGTTGGGTGCATACCCCATTCGAACACGGGTCGACGCGGATGTCTAAGTGGCCGCCCGATATCAGGTGATGCGCAACGGAACGGGGCGGAAGGCGACGAGGAAGACACCGAATGCCGCAAGGAGCGGCACGATGAGGAACGCCGTATGCAGAGACAGCGCGTCCGCGAGCGCCCCGAGTGCGAAGGGGGCGGCCATCACGGCGAGACCCGAGGACACCGTGCCGAATCCCGAGGCGCGGTCGGCATCGGCTGGCGGAACGCTGCGGATCACGCGACCGATTCCCAGTGGCCAGTGCAGCGCTACGCCGCATCCCGTGACGAAAAGGAATACGAGCATGACGATCGGCTGCGTCGACGACCACAGCACGAGGAATGCGACTCCCGAGAGTGCGAATGCGGCGATCAGGAGGGTCTCGGGGCTCATGCGCTGCGCAAGGCGGCTTCCGACGACGCGTCCGACCAGGAGGCCCAGGGCGAACGCCGCCAGCGCGGCGGCGGCAGCCCCCGAGTCGAGCCCGCCGCGCTGACGAAGCAGGTCGGCGGCCCACAGCGCGATGCAGAATTCGATCCCCGCGGCCGGCAACATCGTGATGAACGCCCACCAGAAGCGCGACGGAAGGCGCGCG
>JBILVH010000154.1:0-4780 GCA_044370555.1 Candidatus Nanopelagicales bacterium | reverse complement strand
GAGCGATGCGACTGCCGCGCACGTACTCCTTGCGAGCGGCAGATCGTCATGCGAAATGAGTGTTACGGAATCCATATCGGGCCTCCCATGCGTCGCGGTTCGCCCGAACGTACAGCGGCGAAGTCCTTGCAGCGCAAGGCTTTTGGGCCAGATCAGCTCGTATTGAGAGGTTTCTTCGCCGTGCGCATCCGAGCGATCACGGAGCGTGACGAAACCGCGTTAGAACAGGGGCTGTGACGTGTCGAAGTTCGACAGGAACCACGTCGCAAGGATCAGCCCGATCACGGTGCCGGCAATGCCAAGGCCGAGTCCCCACTGCGCGCTCCCGCGGTTCGTGGCTTCACCTCGGTTGCATCGACCGAGTGCGACAGCGCCGAAGATGACGGCGAGGATCCCGAGCGGCCAGCACACGACGAGGCTGAGAATGCCGAGGGTCAACGCGGCCGTACCCGCGCCATTGCCGGTGCGGGCCGCCGGTTGACCCGGGGTCCACCCGGGCGGGCTCCAGGTCGGCGGTGGCAAGGGCGTGGCGGGTGTCGATGGCTGCATTGCGGCACCGCAGATGCTGCAGTACGCAGCCGTCACCGGCACCCCGTGCCCGTTGACGCACAACGGCATGACGACCTCCTTGGCACCCGCGGGTTGTCCCTGTCCGAGTCACAGTACCGAGTGCGCCATCGGCGTAGCCTGGCGCACATGTCCGCCGCCGTGACCCGCGTAGGCACGCTGCCCGGGACGGGTGCGGGGTTCGAGCGCGTGGAGGTCTCCTCCGGTGAACTGCGCCTGCGCATCCTCACCCTCGGCGCCGCCATCGAGTCGCTCACGATGCCCGATGCCGCGGGGCGCATAGTCAACGTGCACCTGACCTTGCCGGACCCGCAGGCCTACGCCGACCCAGCGGTCAACCCGCACCTCGGTTCGACGATCGGGCGCTACGCCAACCGCATTGCCGGTGCCCGGTTCACTCTGGACGGCACCGAATATTCACTCGACCGCAACCAGCCCGAAGGCACCCTGCACGGTGGCATCCGGGGCTGGGACCGGTGCACCTGGACCTTGGACGACGTGGTGGTCGGGCCATCGACGACACGGGTGAGGCTGAGTTTGACCAGCCCGGCGGGGGACATGGGGTTCCCGGGTGAGGTGCGTGCGAGTACGACGTACACGCTCGGTCCCGACTCCGTGTGCTTCGAGCACGAAGCTGTGACGGATGCTCCGACCGTGGTGAGCATGACCAATCACGGCTACTGGAACCTCTCGGGTGAACCGACGGTGCTCGAACACCTCGTGGAGGTGGCGGCCGATCGGATCCTGCCGGGAGCGGCTGGGGGGATCCCGACCGGTGCACCGGTCGCCGTAGCGGGTGCCTTCGACCTGCGTCGTGCGCGCCGCATCGGGGACGTGCTGGAGAGCCTGCCGGACGGCCTTGATCACTGCTACGCGCTCGGCACCGAAGGTGTGCTGCGCCCCGTTGCCACTCTGACCGCGCCGGCCACCGGTCTGACGATGTCGGTCACCTCGGACGCCCCGGGCCTACAGGTGTACACCGGCAATTCCCTGCGCTCACCTTTCCGAGCGCGCGGGTCGGTCAGCCTCGAGACCCAACGTATGCCCGACGCTCCCAATCAGCCGGCACTCGGCCCCTGCATCCTCCGGCCGGGCGAGACCTACCGGTCGCAGACGGTGTTGCGCTTCGGGCTCGCCTGAATGCGCTTGCGGACTAGCCTGCTCCCATGACCCTCACGCTGAGCGATGCGCTGACCCTGACCGAGCACGTGATCGCCTACTCGGGGGAGCGGAAATGGCGAGTGAGCGTTGCCGTAGTGGACGCGGCCGGTCACACCATCAGCGTGCAGCGCACGGACACCGCCATGTGGTTCACGCCCGCGATCGCGGTGGCCAAGGCTCGCACCTGCGTCGCCTGCGGTGGTCCGTCGGACAAGTTCGCCGACATGCGCATCAACAAGCCCGAGGTCTGGGAGCAGTTCGGCCTGCAGCTCCCCTTCACCCCGACCACCCTGCGCGGCGGCATCCTCATCGAGGTCGACGGTCGAGCAGTCGGTGCCATCGGAGTGAGTGGCGCGACCTCCGACGAGGACGTCGAAGCGGCGGAGTTCGCGATCGCCCGCTGGCGCGGCTAGCGACTATTTGAATCTTCAACTACAGTGATGGTCGTTGGAAGGAGGGCACCATGCCCGCAGCAACCGCTGACCCCCTGACCCTGCCGCGACTGCGCACCGGCTCCCAGCCGCGCCAGGTCGCGATGCTCACGACCGCCCCGTCGGGTCACGAGGGTGAAGGCTTCCCGGTACGCAGGGCGTTCTTCGGGATCCCCTCTGCGCTGCTCGACCCGTTCGTGCACATGGACCAGATGGGTGAGGTGGAGTACGCACCGGGTGAGCCGAAGGGCACGCCGTGGCACCCGCACCGGGGTTTCGAGACCTTCACGTACCTCATCGACGGGCAGTTCCTGCACCAGGACTCCCACGGCGGCGGCGGAGCCATCCTCGAGGGCGGCACGCAGTACATGACCGCGGGCGATGGGATCCTGCACATCGAGACGCCCCCTGAGCATCTGGTGATGAGCGGCGGCCTTTTCCACGGTCTGCAACTGTGGATCAACTTGCCCATGGCGAAGAAGCGGATCGCCCCGCAGTACCAAGACCTGCAAGGCGTTGACTCCGCAATGGTCGCAAGTGCCGATGGCGGTGCACTCGTGCGCGTACTCGCGGGAGAGATCGACGGCTATCGCGGTCCGGGCATCTCGCACACGCCGCTCGCGATCGCGCACGTCACTGTTGCACCCGGTGCACAGGTCGACATCCCGTGGGACCGATCCTTCAACGCGTTGTGCTACGTCCTCAGCGGTTCGGGTCAGGTCGGTGCGGAGGCACGCCCGATCCGCACCGGTCAGACCGCAGTACTGGTGGATGGCGACAGTGTTCGCCTGCGCGCGGACGACGTGCAGGAGTCGCGCTCACCAGCCCTCGACGTCTTCGTGATCGGCGGGGTGCCGCTCCGCGAACCGGTGGTGCAGCACGGCCCATTCGTGATGAGCACCAAGGCCGAGATCATGGAAGCCTTCGAGGACTTCCAGCGCGGTCGCTTCGGTCAGATCCCGGCCGACGCGATCCAACCCTTCCGCGGCTAGCCCGTCGCTCGTGCGGGCCGCATGGCCGTACACCATGTGGAATGGTTGAGGAATGACCGATGTCGTCGAGGTCGCCCGTGAGCTGATCCGCATGAACACCACCAACCTGCCGGGTGCGGAGACCCAGGCGGCGCGCTACGTCGGCGACCTGCTCACCGATGCCGGCGTCGAGTGGACGCTCGTCGCGAAGGATGTGGCCCGCGCCAACATCGTGGCGCGCATGCCCGGGAGGGGTGAAGGGCCGTCGCTCGCCTTCGTCGGGCACCTCGACGTCGTTCCCGCCGATGCTCGTGACTGGGAGCACCCGCCGTTCGCCGCCCGCATCGACGACGCCGGGTACCTCCACGGTCGTGGCGCGGTCGACATGAAGAATGAAGTGGCCGCGCGGGTCGTCGCCATGATGAACCTCGCGCGTTCCGGATTCCGTCCGGCGGGCGATCTGCTCCTGATCCTCACTGCGGACGAGGAGGACGGCACCGCACAGGTCGGCATGAACTGGCTCGTGGAAGCGATGCCGGAGATCCGCACCGACTACGCGGTCAACGAAGGCGGTGGACGGCGTATCGCTCTCGGCGATGGGCGGTACGCGAACTCGGTCGGCATCGGCGAGAAGGGCACCCTGCCGCTGCGCATCACCGCCCGCGGCGAGTCTGGGCACGCATCGATGCCATCCGTCGGCGACAACGCGATCCCGCATCTGGCGACCCTGCTCACCAGGCTCGGGCAGGGCGGCCCGGAGGTGCACACCATTCCTGAAGTCTCGCGACCGTTCTTCGCCGCACTACTCGGCGAGGAACCGGATGGGGACGCCGCTGAGGTCCTGCGACGTGTCGTCGCGCTGAACCCGTCGCTGAGACATATCGCCCCGGCACTTGCGGGCACCACGATGGCGCCGACCATGCTGCAGGCCGGTCTGCGTTTGAACATCCTGCCCGCCCGCGCAAGCGTCGACCTTGACTGCCGGGTACTCCCCGGTGTCTCGAGAGGTGATGTCATCGCAGAGGTCCGCCGTCGACTCGGCGACGACATCGCCTACGACCTCGAACCGATCGACGAGTACATCGCGGGCAATAGCAGTTCACCGGACGGGCCGCTGATGGATGCGACCCGCGCCTGGATCGCACAACAGGACCCCGAGTCCATCGTGGTCCCAACGATCTCGACCGGGTTCACCGACAGTGTCTACCTGCGGCGCGTGCTCGGTGTGCAGGCACTGGCCTACTGCCCGGCGATTGTCACCCCCGGGGATGTCGTGGAGGCCGGGTTCCACAATCGGAATGAGCGTATCCACGTCGACGACCTCGCACTCGGTGTGGCGTATCACGAGCACATCGCTCGCGCCGTGCTCGCCTAACCCGCCATCACTCGCAGACGATGCCGTCTCTGTCGGCGTCGCGGTACCACGAGTACTCCGCGTCACGGCCGCTGTAGTACGGCCCGTATCCAGCAGCCTTGGCCGCGGTGCACGTGTTGAACCTCGGGTCAGTACCGCCACCGCCACCGCCACCGCCACCGCCACCACCACCGCCACCGAGTGAGACGGACGCCTTGGCGGGGAGCGTGATTATCGGATTGCCGCAGGCGGTCACGAAGCTACGCAGGGCTCTGCGCTCCCGTGGGTCTATCGAC
>JBILVH010000153.1:0-4786 GCA_044370555.1 Candidatus Nanopelagicales bacterium | reverse complement strand
ACGGTCACCGGCCCGGCGCCATTCCCCGCCGTGGTGCGCCACTTCCAGTCCGTGATCGGTCGCGAGGCGCGCGAGCAGGTGCTCGGGATCACCGGCCGCCTGCCCGATGCCATCACCGCGTGCGTCGGGGGCGGCTCGAATGCCATGGGCATCTTCTCCGCGTTCCTCGACGACCCGGAGGTCCGGCTCATCGGCTGCGAGGCGGGTGGTGACGGCGTAGCAACCGGTCGGCACGCCGCGCGTTTCAGCGGCGGGTCCCCGGGTGTCCTGCACGGTGCGCGCACGTACGTCATGCAGGACGAGTGGGGCCAGACGGTCCCCTCGCACTCCATCAGCGCCGGACTCGACTACCCGGGCGTCGGCCCGGAGCATGCGTGGCTGCACGACACCGGACGGGCGACGTACATCCCCGTGGAGGACGCCGAGGCGATGGCGGCCTTCGAGGTGCTGTGTCGGACGGAGGGGATCATCCCCGCCATCGAGACCGCCCACGCGATCGCCGGCGCGATGCGGATCGGGCGCGAACTCGGACCGGACGGACTCATCCTCATCAACCTCTCCGGCCGCGGCGACAAGGACGTCGCTACCGCGGCACGGTGGTTCGGGCTCGGCGACATCCAGGAGTCGGCGGAGGGTCGTGGGTGAGCGCAGTTCGCAGCGGTGCGTTGGCCGAGGCCTTCGCCCGCGCCAGAGGTGAGGGTCGCGCCCTCGTCATCGGCTACCTGCCCGCCGGGTTCCCCACGCCCGCGGCGTCGGCCCGCCTCCTGACCGCGATGGTGCGCGGCGGTGTCGATGTCGTCGAGGTCGGACTCCCGTACTCCGACCCCTTGATGGACGGGCCCGCGATTCAAGAGGCGGCCGATATCGCCTTGCGCGGTGGGACCACGCCGTCCGATGTGCTCGACGTCGTGCGCGAGGTCGCCCGCACCGGCGCCCCGACCCTGGTCATGTCGTACTGGAACCCCATCGAACGATTCGGGGTCGATTCGTTCGCGCACGCGCTCGCGGAGGCCGGCGGGGTCGGGGTGATCACCCCCGACCTCACCCCGGAGGAGGCCGACGACTGGATCGCGGCCACGGACGCCCACGGGATCGACCGGGTGTTCCTCATCGCCCCGTCGTCCACCGAGGAGCGGATCGACGTGGTGAGCGAGGTGTCGACGGGGTTCGTCTACGCGGCGTCGATCATGGGTGTGACCGGAGTGCGCACCGCCCTCAGCGATGACGCCGCCCGGCTCGTCGCGCGGGCCCGCTCGCACACCGACCGGCCCGTCGCGGTCGGGGTCGGGGTCTCCACGGGCGAGCAGGCGGCGGCGGTTGCCGAGTTCGCCGACGGGGTTATCGTCGGCTCGGCGTTCGTGCGCCGGGTGCTCGACGCATCGAGTGACGAGGCCGCCGAGGCGTCGGTCGAGGCCCTGGCGCGCGAGTTGGCCGCTGCTGTGCGTACCGTGGCCCACACGGACTGATCGACGAGGGAGGACGAGGACGATGGCGAAGCGTGGGGAGTCGGCGAAGTCGACGCGCGAGAAGGCCGCCCAGGCCCGCGCGGCGGCGGAGGCTGCCGAGCGTCGGCGCGAGCGCACCATCCGACTTATCGGTGCGGCCGGTGTCCTCGTCGTCGTGGTCGGCATCGTCGTCGCCGCGGTGATCATCCGCGGCAACTCCAGCGGCGGCAACGACATCGATGCCGCTGCCCCGCGACCCGCGGGTGCATTCGCCGCCGAATCGCCGTACGCGTTCGGGGTGCCGATCGGCAGTGCACCGGAGTCCGCCCCCGCGCTGACCATCTGGGAGGACTTCCAGTGCCCGGCCTGCGGCCAGCTGGAGGAGTTGAATGGCGCTGGCATCCAGGCGCTGGCCGAGGAGGGCACGGTCCGGCTGATCTGGCGTCCGACGACCTTCCTCGACGGCAACCTCCGCAACGACGCATCCGCCCGGGCCACCGCCGCGTGGGGCTGTGCGATCGACCAGGGGAAGACGGTCGAGTACCACGACTGGGTCTTCGCCAACCAGCCCGCCGACGAGGGCACCGGCTGGACGGCCGACCAGCTGAAGCAGTTCGGGGCCGACGTGGGCATCCAGGGCGACGCCTACGCCACGTTCACGAAGTGCATCGACGACGGCACCTACCTGCAGTGGGCGAAGAACAGCACCGCGATCTTCGACAAGGATGGGGTCCAGGGCACCCCCGCCGCCTTCTTGAACGGCGCCCCCGTGTCGAACAGCGTGCTGAGTGATGACGCCGCCCTGCGCAAGTTCATCGCGGACGCCACCGGGTCCGGGTCGCCGAGCCCCTCGCCGAGCAGTTAGACTGCGCTAGTCCGGGCCAACGACGTCCCGAACACCCCTGCGCCACACACCGTGGGCGCACGTGTGTCGAGATGAGCGATGGAGTGCACCGTGGCAATCCCATTCAGCGCGTTACCTGCGGCCCAAGGTCTGTACGACCCGGGAGCCGAGCATGACGCCTGCGGACTCGCCTTCGTTGCGACGCTGACCGGCGTGCCGTCACACGGCATCGTGGAGCAGGCGCTGACCGCCCTGGAGAACCTCGACCACCGCGGGGCCTCCGGTGCCGAGCCTGATTCGGGCGACGGGGCTGGCATCTTGATCCAGATCCCGGACGCGTTCTTCCGCGCGTCCGTCCCCTTCACGCTGCCGCCCGCCGGTTCGTACGCCGCCGGGATCGCCTTCCTGCCCACGGATCCGGTGCGCGCAGCCGACGTGCGCGGGGTCGTCGAGCGGATCGCGTCGGAGGAGGGGTTGACCGTGCTCGGCTGGCGAGTCGTGCCCGTCGAGACCGCGGGGGTCGGTCGTACCGCACTCGGCGTCATGCCGGCGTTCGAACAGGTCTTCCTCAGCGACCCGGCCGGGCGCACCGGCATCGATCTGGACCGGTTGACCTTCGTGGTGCGTAAGCGGGCCGAGCACGCGACCGAGGTGTACTTCCCGTCGCTGTCCGCGCGGACCATCGTCTACAAGGGCATGCTCACCACGGGGCAGTTGAAGCCGTTCTTCCCCGACCTCTCGGACCCGCGCGTCGAGTCTGCGATCGGGCTTGTGCACTCGCGGTTCTCCACGAACACGTTCCCGTCCTGGCCGCTTGCGCACCCCTACCGGCTCATCGCGCACAACGGTGAGATCAACACCGTCAAGGGCAACCGCAACTGGATGCACGCGCGCGAGTCGCTGCTGCGATCCGACCTCATCCCGGGCGACCTCGAACGCCTCACGCCGATCTGCACGCCCGGCGGCAGTGACTCCGCGTCCTTCGACGAGGTGCTCGAACTGCTTCACCTGGGTGGGCGCAGCCTGCCGCACGCGGTGTTGATGATGATCCCGGAGGCCTGGGAGAACCACACCGAGATGGACCCCGCGCGACGCGCGTTCTACGAGTTCCACGCGGCGCTGATGGAGCCGTGGGACGGCCCGGCGAACGTCGCCTTCACGGACGGATCGCTGGTCGGGGCGGTCCTCGACCGCAACGGGCTGCGTCCCGGCCGGTACTGGGTGACCGCCGACGGCCTGGTGGTCCTCGCGTCCGAGGCCGGGGTCCTCGACCTCGACCCCGCCACCATCGTGCGCAAGGGTCGCCTGCAGCCCGGTCGGATGTTCCTGGTCGACACCGCCGCTGGGCGCATCATCTCCGACGATGACGTGAAGGCCGAACTCGCCGCTGCGGCGCCGTACGCCGAGTGGCTCGAGGCCGGAATCGTGCATCTCGAGTCGCTACCGGAGCGCGAACACATCGTGCACACCGCGGCGTCCGTCGTACGTCGCCAGCAGACCTTCGGGTACACGGAGGAGGAACTCCGCGTCATCCTCGGACCGATGGCGGCGAGCGGCGCCGAGCCCATCGGTTCCATGGGCACCGATACGCCGGTCGCAGTCCTCTCGACGCGGCCGCGGCTGCTCTTCGACTACTTCCAGCAACTCTTCGCACAGGTCACCAATCCGCCGCTGGATGCGATCCGCGAAGAGATCGTGACCTCGCTGAACGGGCTCATGGGCCCCGAGGGGAACCTGCTCGATGCGACGGCGGACCACGCCCGGCAGGTGCTGCTCCCGTTCCCGGTGATCGACAACGACGAGTTGGCGAAGTTGCTGCACATCAACGCCGACGGCACGCTCCCGGAGTTCGCCGCGACGCGGATCCGCGGCCTCTACCACGTGGATGACGGCGCGGAGGGGCTTGACGAGCGGCTCCGTGAGATCTTCGCCGAGGTTGATGCGCAGATCGATCGCGGTGTGCGCTTCATCGTGCTGTCCGATCGCGATAGCGACGCCGACCACGCGCCGATCCCGTCGCTGCTGCTGTGCTCCGCGGTCCACCACCACTTGGTGCGCACCCGCAAGCGCACCCAGGTCGGTCTGCTTGTCGAGGCGGGCGACGTCCGCGAGGTCCACCACGTCGCACTGCTGATCGGCTACGGCGCAGCGGCGATCAATCCGTATCTGGCGATGGAGACCGTCGAGGACATGGTCCGGCGCGGCGTGATCACGGGCGTGTCACCGGAGAGAGCGGTGCGCAACCTGAGCAAGGCGCTCGGCAAGGGTGTCTTGAAGGTCATGTCGAAGATGGGGGTGTCCACGGTCGCGTCTTACCGAGGTGCTCAGATCTTCGAGGCGATCGGGCTCTCGCATGAGCTCGTGGACCGCTATTTCACCGGCACCACATCGCGACTCGGCGGCGTCGGCCTCGACGTGATCGCCGCCGAGGTCGCCGCTCGCCACGCGACGGCGTACCCCTCCGGTGGTGCCGTGCAGACGCATCGGCGGCTAGAGG
>JBILVH010000152.1:0-4797 GCA_044370555.1 Candidatus Nanopelagicales bacterium | reverse complement strand
CCACCTCTGCCACGCGGCGCAGCGGCGCCGCGATCGACGCGGCCAGGAGCCATGCCACGAGGCCGGCGGCGATAACGACCGCGACGACGAAGACGATCAGGGTGATGCGGGTACGTGCTACGACGTCGGACACATCCGACTCCGGCAGGGAGAGACGGACGGCCGCGACGACCTCCCCAGCCTGCACGACCGGTGCCGCTACGTACCTCAACTCCTGCTGGAGGGTCTGGGAGTACCGCACGTCCGATGCCAGGTTTCCCGCGAGTGCGGCGCTGATCTCCGGTCGGTCGAATGCTCGATCGATACCGGTCTGGTCGGAGTCGGCGACCAGCACGAGGTCTGTGTCCACCACGACGACGCGGGCTCCCGTGCGGGCCGCGGTGGCGTCGACGGTCGCCTGCCATTCGGCCGGCGGCTGCGATGCGAGCACGGACGCGGTGCTCAGCGTGTCATTCTCCAGCCCCGCCACGAAGATGGTCCGCGAGTCGTTGTTGACGATCACCGCGAGCGGAACGGCGAGGGCTACGGCGACGACCGCCACGAGGGCAGCCATCGCGATGACGAGGCGTCGCGTCACGGCGCCGACTCGACCACGCGGTAGCCGACCCCGCGCACCGTCTCGATCAGATCCACGTCGCCAAGCTTGCGCCGCAGCCCCGAGATGTGGACGTCGAGGGTCTTGCCGCTGCCGTGCCAGACGGGGTCCCACACTCGCGACAGCAACTCCTGCCGCGGCACCACACGGCCCGGCTCCTCGGCAAGGACGGCGAGCAGGTCGAACTCCTTCGCGGTGAGGTCGACAGCCGCACCGTCGACGAGCACGCGGCGGCGCGCACGATCGACGACGAGGCGACCGCTCTGCGATGTCGGCTCCGCGCGACGCCGACGACTGATCGCGCGGATGCGGGCGCTGACCTCGCGCACCGAGAACGGTTTCACAACGTAGTCATCGGCACCGAACTCCAGGCCGATCACGCGGTCGGCCTCGTGACCGCGAGCGCTGAGGATGATCACGGGGACGTCGTTGACCTGGCGCAACGCCTTGAGGACATCGAGTCCGTCGCCATCCGGCAGGCCGAGATCGAGCAGGACGACGTCAGCTTCGTACGCCGCATCCACGACTTCGGCCGCCCAACGCACCCGAGTGGGGTCCAGCCCGTTGCGACGCAAGCCCTCGACGAGCGGATCAGCAACCGCATCGTCGTCTTCGACCACGAGGACGCGCATGTTCACCTCCGCCCGATGCGATCCACCATCGTCCCACGTACATCAGGCGGCCTTGGTCAGGTCGTCGCCGCGCGCGCCTGCAGGGCGCGGCGCGGACACGCGTGCTCAGCACGCCGGACGTCACGTTCGGTGACCAACGCTTCGGCCTGCAGGATCGGATAGCCCCACGGGTCGAGGTCGATCGCCTCCGGAAGCAGTCGCGCGCACATGCCAATGCCGGTGCACGCCGTGCGGTCTATGCGCACGGCTGCGGCGGCCGGGATCGCCGCGATCTCAGACATCACCGGCCCACCAGGTCCATCGCGCTGCGCACCATGCGCGCCACCCCATCCGGATGCCGGCAGCCGCCGCGACCGTCGACGAGATCCAGGAGACGCCGCACCCCGGCCTCGTTCCCGCGACCCTTCGCCTGCTTGGCCACAGCCTCCGACAGCGCGGGCAGCCCGAACATGCACGGGCCGCACTGCTGGGCGGACTGCCCCGCGAGGTACGACGTCAGTTCTGCTACGACATTCATGAGCGGACGATCCGGCGGGGCGACGAAGACGACTCCCGCACCCAGGGACAGCCCCTCCGCCCGCAGCAGTGCGGGATCGACGACGAGTTCGTCCACACGTCTTGGGTCGACCCACGTACCGCCGTACCCCCCGAGGAGCACGGGCCCGGGTTCGGCTCCGGCGCTACGCAACACGTCGAGGAGCGTGTGCGTGCTGGGCACCTCGACGACCGCGCGTCGCAGACCGCCGCCGGTCGCAACGGCGACCGTGACGAGTGAGGTGCGATCCGAAACCCCCCGGGCAAGGAGCGCTACCCGCGCGAGGGTCTCCGCGTTGTGCACGATCACAACCGGTCCATCTCCCCAGGGCCGCGCTACATCGGTCACGAACATCGGTGCAGCCACACCCGGTGCCGCGCCCAGAAGTGTCGGCTGTACGGCGCGGATGACAGCGGTCGACTCACCGCTCGTGTAGGCGATGGGCGCCTGCATCACGCGGATCTGCGGGGCCGACGAGAGGGCTGCATTCGGATCCGCCACCCGCTCCGCGATCGCGCGATCCAGACTGGCCCGCACCAGACCAGGCGTCGCGTCGGTCGGAGCCCCGCGGCGCGGGCGCCGACGGGCAACCGTGGGGATTGCGTGCACCCACACGACGACCTCACCGAGCCCGAGGTACGTGGCAAGTGCGACAGCGCCGTCGAGGACCAGGTGCGGTCGGAGTAGGAGCAGCGCAGCGTCCTTCGCGGACGCCGGCTCCCCTTCGGCCGCGTTGACGACCACAGCCCCACGGCACACGCGGGGCGTGCCACGGGGTACGACGGGCCGCTGTTGCAGGTCGCTGACCGCCGCATCCCACTTGGCGGCAACCGGGAAGTGGCCACCGCCGCGGCCGGTCAGCCCCCACTCGCGGATCCGCTCGTGCAGGTCGACACCCGATGCGCCGACTGTGTCCGGCAGTGCACCGAAACGTGCGATGTGTCCGGAGAGGTCCTCCCGCGCGTCATGTCCCGGAAGTGGACCAGCAGAGGTGATAACCACCGGTCGGCGGAAGATCCAGCCGCCGCAAGCGGCATCACTGACCTCATCGGGGAGGATGCGACCACCGTGCGCGACGGCGTGGTCCAGCGCTGTCATCGCGGCACCTGCAGGGCGCGGGCACGGGAACGCCGTGCATCATCGGGGGTCCGTCTGGCGTAACGGCGCACCGCGAAGCCGATCACCACCGCACCCGTGATGACGTACATCCACAGCAGCGCACCGGTGTCACTGCCTGCGAACACGCCATGCCCCCAGGCGAGAATCCAGGCGAGACCCGCTACGACGTGCACGGCCGACCATGCGCGGCCACCGATCCGGCCCGCGGCTGCCGCCGTCACGCCGCTGAGAAGTGCCGACCACAGCGCGAGCAGCCCGAGGGTCACGGGCAGCGGTCGATAGTCAGCGCCGAACGGCAGGAGGGCGCCCATCCATCCCACCTTCGCCCACGGGTCGATGGCAAGGACCACGACGTGGACGATCGTGAAGATGATCGCGAACAGCGCCAGTACCGAGTGGGTGCTCAACCTGTGCGTGCCTGGTCCGCGCATCCTCGCGGCCAATGCGCTCACCCGCGGGCTGCGGCCGGTCGCTAGGTGTAGACCGATGATCGTGACTGTCGTCAGCAGGAGGTAGGCCACGATGCCGGATGATCGCGCGAGCAGCCAGAGGCCCGCATCGGAGTTCGAGACTTGCACGATGATCCAGCCGAGCACCGCACCCGCGACCCCCGCGGAGAGGGCCCACGCGCCGAGACGCACCGCGACGGCGGCACCTGTGCGGTCAGTGCCCTGCGACCGCGTTTCGCCGTCGCGCGCATCCGGTGTAGTTGCCGACGAATCCGCACCGCGCGTGTTGATCGAAGCGCCGGGCACCAGCGTGGGGGTGGTCTCAGGCGACATCACGCACCCACAATGCGTACTTCTCACCCGCTGGCGTCGCCCCGAAGCGATTGGCGTCGTCGACCCAGCACACCGCCCGGGCCTCCGACTCCGCCGTCGCCGCGATGCGATGCGCTCCCGCGACGAACAGCACCTTGGACCACACTTCCGCCCACATCGGGTCGTCGTCGATCACCGTCACACTGCGCAGCCCGGACTCAGCCGGCGCACCTGTGCGCGGGTCGATGAGGTGGTGAGCTGTGCCGCGAGCGGTCTGCCAGCGGTGCACCCGCAAGGACGAGGTCGCGACGCCGCCAGCCGCGATACGCAAGACCGCTCGCGGCTGTTCGGAACCAAAGGGGTCCTCGACCCCGATATGCCAGTGGCCGTCCTGCGGACCTGTGCCACACATGCCGACGTCGCCGCCCGCGTTGATGAGCACACCGTCGGCGTGCTCACGCAGCATCTCGAGGGCGCGGCGGACGGCGTACCCCTTGCCGATGCCGCCGAGGTCGATGCGAGTACCACCGAGGTGCGCGCGACCTTCGCCGAACCGCGGCCGCCACGGCTGATCCAGCGGCATGCGCACCGGCAGGGCGACGACCCTGGCTGCACTCGCGGCGGTCGACGAGGCGGTCGCTGCGGCGGTGCTGCGGTCGGCGGCATAGCCAAAGGCCACCAGCGCGTCGTGCACCCTCGGGTCGAACAGGCCGCCGGTGACAGCGTGTGCATCGTGGGCGCAGCTCAGCAGGTCGATCGCAATCGGCGGTAGGTCGTGCCACTCGTCCGGGGAGGCATTGGCCCGCATGAGCGGACTCGCATCGTCGAATCGAGTGCATGCCATCTGTAGGTCGGCGAACATCGCGACGACCGCCTCGACCGCGGAATCCGCACCGCGTGCCGGCTCGAGCAGTGTGATCGACACGGTGCTGCCCAATGCGTGGAAGGTATGGGGACTGCGCTCGTGCACGCCGTTATCAGCCACCGGACGCTCCGGTCTGTGTGTCGACCGGAGGCTGCGGTTGCGGTTGCGGCTGCGGTTGCGGTTGCGGCTGCGGTTGCGGCTGCGGCTGCGGTTGCGGCTGCGGTTGCGGTTGCGGCTGCGGTTGCGGTTGCGGCTGCGGTTGCGGCCTGGATCCAGAGCCACCGGTGGAT
>JBILVH010000151.1:0-4819 GCA_044370555.1 Candidatus Nanopelagicales bacterium | reverse complement strand
CCGCGACACCGAACGCCTCGAAGGGGGCCGCGAGGGTCACCTCGTCGCCCGCCGCCACCAGCGCGGCGATCAACCTGCCGACGCGGGCATCGAGCGGGTGATGAACCGTCGTGGCCAGGAGGACTTTCATGTGACACCGGCCATGGCATATGCCCGTCGGTAGCCCTCGACGACTGCGGGCCAGGTCCGGTGTTCCAGCACCCAGCGACGGGCGCTATCACCGCGGACCTCGCGTACCTGCGGATCGACGTACCGCCCGAGGGCCGCCGCCCACGCCCCGACGTCGCCCGCGGGGGCGAGGTCCGCCCCCGGCGCAAGGACCTCCGCTACCGCCGGCAGGTCACTCCCGATCACCGGCCGTGCGCGAGCCTGCGCCTCGAGTGGCTTCAGACCGGTCACGATCCGCGTGACGCGGTCATCGACCCGGGGCAGGCAGAAGACGTCCAAGGCATCGAAGTACGCCATCACCTCGCGGAAGGGCACCGCGCCGGGCAGATGGAGCGGCACACCAAGCCGCGCGGCTCGGGCCGCTAACTCGTCGCGGGCGGGCCCTGATCCGACGATCATGACCCGGACATCGGTGCCTGTTGAGCGCAGCATCGCCGCCGCCTCGATGATCGTCTCGAGCCCTTCGTAGGAGTACATCGTCGTGACGGAGCCGACCAGGAGCTCCCCCGCTTCGATGCCGAGGCGGCCGCGGGCGTCGGCTGCCTCGCGAGCGGGGGCCGCGAATCCAGCGTCCACGGAGTTGGGCACGACGACGATGCGTTCCGGATCCGCACCGCGATCGATGAGGTGGTCGCGCATCCGGGCGCCGAGCGTCGTGAGCACGTCACTCGCCCTGATGACCTCGTCATGACGCGCGCTGAGCATGCGGTAGAGATCCGAGTCTGCCGCTCCCGAGTAGCGATGCCTCGACAGCCAACTGTCCTCGGGGAATGCCCTGACCTCGTAGACCACGGGGATGGACCGGCGCCGGCCGACGATCAAGGCCGCCGCGGCATTGACGTGATCGGATGCGGGGTGCAGCACATCGGGTCCCTCCGATGCCACGAGCGCATCCAGCAGGTCGACGTACGCGGCCAGGGTGCCTTCGCGAGACGGCATCACGGTCGGCAGGAGTCGGTGGTACGCGATGCCGTCCACGATCTCGGGGGACGCCGCGGACAAGTCCCCGCGGACCACGGGGAACCCTGGCCGTGTCACCGCGGAGGCGCGCCATCCGAGATCGCACTGGGCCCGCAGGATTCGGTGGGTTCGGATCGTCGAGCCCGCTTGCACCAGTGGGAGCGAGTTCGTCACGACGTGCAGGATGCGGGGGTAGGAGTCGATGGGCACGTGACCGGGCCGGGCCGGCCCCGATGGACCCGTGAGACCCAGCGGTGTGCCGAGTTCGATCTGCGCGGACCTCGCGAGTGCCACGATGCGCCGCCCCCATCGGTCCGTCGGACGCGAGCGCGCCACCTCGCCCACGCGCCCCCGCGCAAGGGCGATCCCTAGCACGCATGCCTCTCGTCGCGGGTCGGTGGCGGACACGGCATCGAGCATCGCTTCCGCATCCGCGAGGCGGTCCTCAGCGAGTGCGAGCCGGATCTGCCCGACCGATGACGAGGGACCGCGGTCCATCCGACGGACGGACGGCACGGCCCTTCGCAGGGCTACCCGCGCCCGCGACGGATCCTCGCGGAACCGCTGGAGGAACCCGCTGCCGGCGAGGGTCACATGCCGCAGGGCACGGCCCACATCACGAATTCTCACGTCGCGCCTCGCGCTGCGCACTGCGCTCCTCGTCGCGCAGTCGCCGCTCCTTGCGCTTCATCTTGCGCAACTTCTTCTCCGACATGGGGACGGTCGCCTCGTACAACGGGATGATCTCGTCAGCCGGGCCGTCCATGTGGATCCTACCGTCGTCGAGCCAGATCACGCGGTCGCATGCACGCCGGATCGACCCCATTGAATGCGATACCAGGAAGATCGTCTCCGCCTCGTCGCGCAGTTCATCGATCCGCTGGGAACTGCGCTCGACGAACTCGCTGTCGCCGGTCGCGAGCGCCTCGTCGATCAGCAGGATGTCGTGCTCGATGGCCGACGCGATGGCGAACTTCAACCGCGCGCCCATCCCCGACGAGTAGGTCTTCATGGGCATGTCGATCGCGGTGCCGATCCCGCTGAAGGCGATGATGTCGTCGGTCTTCGCGGCGATCTCGGACTTCGTGAGGCCGAGCGCGAGAAGGCCCAGTTCGACGTTGCGACGCCCGGACAGGCCACCGACGAGGGCCGACCCGACACCGAGCAGCGTGGGTTGCCCGTCGGCGTACACCGCACCGCGGTCGGGCGGGATCAACCCGGCGATCGCGCGCATCAGCGTGGACTTGCCCGAACCATTGCGCCCGATGATGCCGATCGATTCACCCTGCCGCGCCTCGAAGGAGACTCCTTTCAACGCTCGCACCTGCCGCATCGCCGGCAAGCCGGGTCGTCGACCCCGCCACCAGGGGCGCGCGCTTGTCTCGGGCGCCGCCCAGACGCGGTAGCTCACGTGTACGTCATCCACAACGACCGTCAGCCGACCCGGCGGGTCCTCACTCTCGGTGGTGGCACCCCGCTCAGCCGCGGCCATAGGTCGCCTCCGCGCGCCAGAAGAACCAGATGCCGAACACTGCGGCGACCAGGGCCCAGAGTGCGGCGGCGAGCCAGTTCCACGCGCCGAGTGGCGCGTCGTAGGTGCCCATCAGTGCATCGCGCATGATGTTCAGGTAGACCGCGCCGGGATTGATTTCGGAGGCCACGATCAGCGGCGTCGGCAGATCCAGGCTCCGGAACTTGTCCGCTATCGGGATCATCACCCCGGATGCGTACCCCCAGATGCGCAGGAAGTACGGCAGAACCTCGCCGACGTCCTGCACGCCTGCGACCGCACGCGCCGCCACGAGCGCGCAACCCGCGCTGAAGAGGACCATCAGGAGCACGGCCGGTACGGCGAGCAGCCACTGGAGTGTGAGCGGCTCTCGGGTGAGCAGCAGGATCGCGATCATGATGGGGAACGCGACTAGGAATACTCGCAGTTGCTTCAGGACCGCCGAGACCGGCAGCGCAGCCCGCGGGAAGTGGATGGCGCGCACCAGCCCGATGTTGCCTGAGATGGATCGCGCACCCGCATTGATCGACTGCCGGATGAGTGCGAAGGCGAAGACGCCGACGGCCAGAAAGCCGACGTAGTTGACGACGCTGCCGCGGCCCCCCAGGAGTACGCCGAAGAGGAACCAGTAGATCGCCATCGTGAAGACGGGGTCGAGGACCTGCCACCACTGCCCGAGTCGGTTGCGACTGTGCTCCGCGTGCACCTTGGCCACCGCGAAGGCGGTGATGAATCGGCGACGCCGCCACAGGGCGGTGAGGTATTCACCGAACGGGGGCCGCTTGATGACCGGGCGCAACCCCTCCGCCAGAGCAGCCCGGGCCGCGGCCGTGCGAGGGGGGACGGCCGTCAGAGCCGCACCACCTTCGAGTCGTCCCCGAGGCGAGCTGTGGCACCCCGGGTGTCGAACAGGCGCCGAGCGGCGACGGCGAGTGCGGGCACGTCGTACGCCCGGTGATTCTGCAGCAGGACGACACAGTCCGCTGTCCGCGCCGCCTCGTAGACGTCTTCGACCCGCTCGACCGGCTCATCCCGCACGAGCCAGGTGTCGACGTGAGGATCGTGGTAGACCACGTGTGCACCCTTGTCCATGAGCGCCGCCGCGATGGGCCGCGCCGGGGACTCCCGCTGATCGGCGATGTCGGGCTTGTAGGTGACACCGATGAGCAGGACGCGCGCACCGCGAAGGGCAAGCGCGTCGCCGTTGAGGATGTCCTGCACCCGGCGTACGACATACGTCGGCATACCCGCATTGATCTCCTGCGCCAGCTCGACGAACCGGAACGGGTACCCGAGTTTGGCCTGCACGCGGTAGGAGAGGTAGTTGGGGTCGATGGGAATGCAGTGCCCACCCACGCCCGGTCCGGGGTAGAAAGCCTGGAAACCGAACGGCTTGCTGGCCGCACACCGGATCACGTCCCACAGGTCGATGTCCAACTCGTGACAGAAGCGCGCCATCTCGTTGACCAACGCGATGTTGATGTGGCGGTAGGTGTTCTCCAGCAATTTCGCCATCTCCGCCTCGCGGGTCCCGCGAGCGCGCACAACGGTGTCGACGAAGCGCCCGTAGAACGCGGCAGCGGCCTCCGTGCAACCCGGCGTACACCCGCCCACGACCTTCGGGGTGTTCTTCATGCCGAAGACCGGATTGCCCGGATCGATGCGCTCGGGGCTGAAGGCGAGGTGGAAATCCGCCCCCGCCACGAGGCCGCCCGCCTCGAGCACGGGGCGCACGACCTCCTCGGTCGTACCCGGGTACGTCGTCGACTCGAGCACGATCAGCTGCCCGGGCCGCAAATGTGCGGCGATCGCCGCGACCGCATTCTCGACCGGGCCGAGGTCGGGGCCACCGTCGTTCGTCAGCGGCGTCGGGACGCACACCACGACGACTCGGGCGGTTGCGAGCACACGCGGGTCCGTCGTGGCGGTGAACCCGGCGGCCCGCAGTGCCGCGATGTCGCCTTCGGACAGGTCATCGACGTGCGAACGGCCCGCTTCAAGCCCGGCGACCACGCTCTCGGACACGTCGAGCCCGACGACTCGGACTCCCGCGCGGCTGGCTTCTAGGGCGAGGGGCAGTCCGACGTACCCGAGCCCGATCACGACCAAGTCGACGAGATCGTGCTCGTCGCCCGCAGTACGCGCATCCGCAGAGTCCGACAGCACGGTTCCCAAGAGTAC
>JBILVH010000294.1:0-2586 GCA_044370555.1 Candidatus Nanopelagicales bacterium | reverse complement strand
GCGGTGTTCAACACCGCGCGGGTTGAGGCAGGTGTTCGCGTGGCGGTGGTCGGACTGGGTGGGGTGGGGTTCTCGTCGCTGCTTGCGGCGGTGGCCACCGGGGCCCGCGAGCTGGTGGCGATCGACCCGGTTCCAGCCAAGCTCGAACTCGCACGGGCGCTCGGGGCGACGCGGACGTTCGATGCGCGGGATCCGGACGTAATCGCGCAGGTGAAGTCCGCAACCGGCGGCGGCGTGGAGTACGCGTTCGAGATGGCCGGGGTCGTGGGCGCATTGGAGCTCGCCTACCGGATCACGCGGCGGGGCGGGACGACGGTGACCGCTGGGCTCCCGAACCCGGCGGCGACCTGGCCGCTTCAGGCGGTGTCGCTGATCGCCGAGGAACGCACCGTCAAGGGCAGCTACGTCGGTTCGTGCGTGCCGAGTCGCGACGTGCCGAGGTTCGTCGCGATGTTCCGCGCCGGGCACCTTCCGGTCGATCGGTTGCTGAGCGAGCAGATTCCGCTCGATCGGATCAACGAGGCGCTCGACCGGCTGGCACGGGGCGAGTCGATTCGGCAGGTCGTTCGGATGCATTGAGCGGGTGCGGGGGCGGTATGGACGAGCGCGCGGTAGCCGAGTTCGACTACGTGGTCGTGGGCGCTGGGACGGCGGGGTGCCTGCTTGCGAACCGCCTGTCGGCGGACCCCGCGCATCGGGTATTGCTGCTGGAAGCCGGGGGTCGGGACGACTGGATCTGGATCCACATTCCGGTGGGCTACCTGTACTGCATCGACAATCCGCGGACCGACTGGAGGTATCGAACCGTCGCGGAACCCGGGCTGAACGGGCGTTCGCTGCTGTATCCCCGGGGCAAGACGCTGGGCGGCTGCTCGTCGATCAACGGGATGATCTACATGCGCGGGCAGCGGGACGACTACCGGCGCTGGGTGGAGGCGGGTAATCCGGGATGGGGCTGGGAAGACGTGCTGCCGTACTTCGTCAAGCACGAGGACCACCATGGCCGGGATGGTGGGGCGGACGATCCGCTGCACGGGCACGGCGGCGAATGGCGGGTCGAGCGGCCGCGGGTGTCCTGGGAGATTCTGGATGCGTTCCGAGAGGCCGCGGCGCAGGCGGGTATCCCGAAGACCGATGACTTCAACCGGGGCGACAACTTCGGTTGCGGGTACTTCGAGGTCAACCAGCGCCGGGGGGTGCGCTGGAACGCGTCGAAGGCGTTCCTGCGGCCGGTGCAGGGGCGGGCCAACCTCACGGTGTGGACTCAGGCGGCCGTTCGACAGGTGAGGTTCGAGGGAATGCGGGCGATCGGCGTGGACGCGGTGTGCGCCGCCTCGGGAGGTGGGCTGACCGGGTTCGTCCGGGCGCGGCGCGAGGTCATTCTGGCCGCGGGCGCGATCGGATCTGCTCAGCTGTTGCAGTTGTCCGGGATCGGGCCGGCGTCCTGGCTCGCGCAGGCCGGTGTTGCGGTACGACGGGATCTTCCCGGAGTCGGATCGAACCTTCAGGATCACCTGCAGCTGAGGCTTGCGTTCAAGGTCGAGGGTGTGAAGACCCTGAACCAGGATGCGAACCGGTGGCTCGGTCAGGCGTGGATGGGGTTGCAGTATGCGCTCTGGCGGCGCGGTCCCCTCACGATGTCGCCAAGTCAGCTGGGGGCGTTCGCACGAAGCGATCCGGCGGTGGGGGCCGCGGATGTCGAGTACCACGTTCAGCCGCTGTCGCTGGATCGGTTTGGTGAGCCGCTGCATCCGTTCCCGGCATTCACGGCGTCGGTCTGTCAGCTGCGCCCGTCATCGCGGGGGGTGGTCCGGATCGTCGAGCCTCGCTGGGACGTCCAGCCGCAGATTCGGCCGAATTACCTGGCGGATCCGCACGACCAGGCGGTTGCGGCGAACGCGATCCGGCTGACGCGACGGATCGTCGGGATGCCGGCACTCGCCCGCTATCGCCCCGAGGAGTTTAAGCCCGGGATGGCGTATCAGTCCGAGGAAGAGCTGATCGAGGCGGCGGGCGAGATCGGGACGACGATCTTTCACCCCGTGGGTACCGCCAAGATGGGTCCGGCCTCCGATCCGTTTGCGGTGGTCGACGGCCGGTTGCGGGTCCGGGGGGTCGAGGGTCTTCGAGTGATCGACGCGTCCGTGATGCCGACCATCACCTCGGGAAATACGAACTCCCCGACGCTGATGATCGCCGAGCGTGGGGCTGAGATGGTGCTCGCGGATGCGCGGTCTGATGAGGCGATGTCGACGGTGAGCGGCGTGACCGCGTGAGATCGGGGTCACGCGGCGACGGGGGGCGGCCGCGGGTGTTTCACGTGGAACCGTCGGCTGGGGCGCCGAGGCGATGCGTTCGAGCGAAGCGGCGCGGGTCGAGGGCGTCACAGAGGCCTGGCCCGGTTCGGCGCAGCGTCCGAGCGTAAGCGGTGGGACACCTGGCTGCGCACCCGAGGAGGGATGCGTGGAGGGCCGCGTTTGCCGTGCCGCGGGCTCGGTGACGAACGGTCAGGGGCGGCCAGGCGGTTTCGATCCAGGGGCGGTTTCACGTGAAACGCCGTCGGCAGGCGGGCAGGCGGGCAGGCGG
>JBILVH010000150.1:0-4901 GCA_044370555.1 Candidatus Nanopelagicales bacterium | reverse complement strand
GCGCGGACCTCACTAACGAAGTGGGGGAGAACGAATACGAAGGTGATGTCACGATCTCGGCCGGGCCGGTCAAATTGGAGTTCAGTGGCGCGGTCAAGATCAAGAGCCGCGATGACGCGCGGAAGACGATCGTGCTCGATGCGGCGGGGGCCGACAAGAAGGGCCGCGGCAATGCGCAGGCCCTGCTTGACGTCGGGCTCCAGCCCCTAGGCGGGGCGACCACCAAGGTGAACATCTCGATGGATCTGCAGATCTCCGGTGCGGCGGCGCAATACGGGCGCGGTCTCGTGCAGGACGTCACGGGTGTCCTGATCGACCAGACCGCCGGCTCGATGAAGCAGCGGATGACCGCTCTGGCCGAGGGACGTGACCCCTTCGCGGTGGGCGGCCCCAAGGCGGCCAGTGGCATCGCGATCGGCCTCACGGCGTTCATGCGCGCCGTGAAGCGCGTGTTCGGTCGCTTCTTCCTTCCCTACAAGCCGGCCGTGAGCCGGTAGAGCGGAGGTCCGACATGAGTCTGTGGATGCTCGGCAATCTCATCTTGCTCATCGTGATCGTGCCGGTGCTCGTCGCACTGCTCAACCGACTCCTTGCCGCGGTGGAGCGTATCCGTGGTGCAGCGGACGACACCCTCGGCGGAGGCGTCGCGCTCATCGGGGAACTGCACAACACGCCGGAGTTGCTGGCTACGACCGACGAGGTCATCAAGGAAGTTGCCAACGGCGCTGTCCGCTACGCGGGCCCCGTCTCGAAGTTGCTGGGCTAGGAGGCCAGATGCCAGTCGAAGCAGTCATCACACTGATCCTCGGTGCGCTCATCATCGCCGCGGCGGCCCTCGGGCTGCTGCGTGTGATCTTCCACCTGGCCGCGACGTCCAAGTCGCTGGCTGCGCTCGACGGCGGGGTCAAGGTCATCGCCGCCCAGACTTCGACCGTCCCGCCGGTGGTCGCGTCTGTGAATGCAAGCCTGGCCCCCGTGCGCGACTTCGCGGAATCGATCTAGGAGGAGCCATGGACTTCACCGGACATGAGGGCTGGCTGGTCGGTTACATCATCGGCCTCGTCGTCGTCCTCGCTGTTGTCGCCCTTGTCATCCCTATCCTGGTCCTCGCGGCCCGGATCGGAAATCAGGCGGGGAGCATCCTCGAGGGACTGCAGAAGGCGGAGGTCAACACCGCCGGGCTCAAGGGCCTGAACGAGACAATCGCATCCGCGCTGGCCATCATCGCTGGCCTGAAGCGCGGCCGCAATCGGCTGGGAGGCTGACATGGATGCACAGGTCGAACAACTGTGGCAGATGGCGAACATCCTCGGCATCGTCGTTGTGGTTGCCGTTGCTGCACTGCTGACCATCCTGGTCATTCTCGTGGCGCGGATCCGGCGACGTGTTGCCGCGATCAAGGCAACGCTCATCGCCGCTAAGGCGAACACGGCCGACACCGCCCTCATCACCACCACGGCTGGCGGGGTCGAGTTGGTCCTGCAGGAGGGCCTCGAGCACCACCTGTTCCTCGGCCGGGTCCTCGACAAGGTGCGGTCATGAGCGCCACCACTTTGGCCTGGTGGTCCGTCGGCGACATCGTCGCCCTGATCGCGGGTCTCGCGGTCTACCTCTACATCGTGGGATCACAGTTGAAGGGGATCGCCACCGACCTCGAGGAATGTTCCGACCTGGTGCGTCAGATCAAGCAGGATGCCGAGGCCATCGAGCCGGGGCTGTCGTCGATCAACACGACTGGTCGTGTCGTCGCGGGAGCTCTCCCGTTGCTGTACGGAATGGGGGAGGGGATCGTGGCCGGAGCGACGTACCAGCATGAGGAGCACGTGGCCGAAGGGGTCGCGCGCCCCGCGAGGGGTACTCGCCGCACCCGCCTCATGGAAGGCGTGGGCGCGACCGACTGAGGTTCGAGCAGCTACTGGGGTTCGCGGCCCGTGGTGAGCGGGTCGGTGACGTGTGTGGCGTACTCGCCGATCCACTCGTCCTTCCACGCCTGGTCGAACTTCTCAAGGTTGCAGCTCGGATCGTAGATTGCGATGAGTTCGCGGGTGATCTGCTCGCGGTGCGCACGAGTCCCGCCCGGCACCTCGAGCCAGCACGCATGCAGGTTGAACTTGCCCTCGGCGCGCTTCACCCAGGCTGATGCACGCGGGTGCCGGAACGGGAATCCCTCGGCAGTGAGGTCGTCGGCGTGCCCGACGAAGATGACCGCGAACTCCTGCGGCCGCTGCGGGTCGGACTTGGCCAGGATCGCGTAGACGGCTGGCAGTGCTGGCGGCGTCCAGCCAGCGAGAGATCGGGGCCCTTCGAAGGAGTAGCCGGCGAGACTGCCCAGGCGGATCACGTCAGGCGTCCAGATCGCCGTAGTCGTCGTCCTCGCCGATGGTCTCCGCGCGGGTGACTGGCCAGTCGGGCAGGGAGGTGGCGCTCACGGCCTCGCTGAACCGGGCCAGCGCGATCTCGACAGCCTCGTCGGAGGTGTCGGCCTCGACGATTATCTGCGCGCCGTAGGTCATGGTGCCGAACCCTGAAGCGATACCACCGAGTCCGGCGACGGCATCGGCGAGTTCGACGACCTCTTCAAGGGTGATCTCTCGATCGCCCTCCGCCTGGAGGGAGACACTGAATCTCATCGCTAACCCACCTTCGACAGTCGCGTTGCCAGGCGCTCGAGGCTAGCGAGGTTGTGCCCGGAGTGCACCTCGTCGATGTACGGCGTTGCCACGATCATGCCGAGGGATGCGGGCACGTACTCCACGGCATCCCCGCGGTGCGGATTCACCCAGATGATTCGATGGGCGAGCCTTGAGAGGGTCTCCATCGACTCCTCAAGGGCCTGCGGATCGCCGCGGTCGAGGCCGTCTGAGCAGATGACCACTATCGCCCCCCGACCGAGCCGGGATCGCCGGGCTTCGCGCGTGAACTGGCGAAGACTGTCGCCGATACGGGTCCCGCCATCCCAGTCCAGTACGGCCTCACCGGCGAGCCGCATGGCGTCGTCGGGGTCTCGACGGTCGAGAGCTCTCGTGATCCGACTGAGCCGGGTGCCGAAGCAGAAGACGTCGACCTTGGCGTTAGCGCGCCGTGCCGAGAATGCGAACTGGAGCAGGTTGCGAGAGTAGTCCGCCATGGAGCCGGAGACGTCAAGGATGAACACGAGCGGTCGCAGCCGGAAGCGGCGCGCCTTGTAGGCGAGTTCACGCGGTTCGCCCAGCGTGCGCATCGTGTCCCGGGCCATGCGGCGCATGTCCAACGTGGCACTTCGCCGGGTACGCGCCGTGCGGTGTGTCCGTTTGCGAGGGGGAGTGACGCGCATCTGCGCCATCAGACGGCGCAATTGGCGGAGTTCATCGTCGGTGCACGTGGCGAATGCCTTGTGTCGGTAGACCTCGGAGGTACTCGCGAGGTAGCCGAGTTTGGCCTCTTCAGGGCTGATCTCCCCCGGGAGACCCTCTTCGGTATTGGGGATCTCAAGGGTGGCGCCGGCTGTCGCAGACGACCGCATACGCCTGCGACGTTCGTCGGTGGACGCGAGATCGACGTCGAGGAAGAATCGCCGGAAGACGACGTTGTAGACCGCGATGTGCTCGCGGCGTCGCACGAGCGTGGTGCGCCCGGCCCAGTAGACGTCCATGACGTCGGTCACGTCGAGCGATGCCGCGCCCGCACAGAACGTCAGGAGGTCGTCGGTCCCTATGGGTAGTCCGGCGGCGCGTAGGGCGTGACCGAACTCGACGAACAGTGCATCAAAGCCGTCCAGTGACGTCGCGAGGTCAGCCGACGACATCCTGAATGCTCCGTGTTGCGTACTCGAGGTCGTCGCGGTCCTTGATCACTGCCCCAAGTGTGTCGACGGCCGTGTCGTCAGTGAGTTGGTCGACGCCTAGCGCGTCGAGGCTCTGCGCCCAGTCGATCGTTTCCGCGACGCCCGGAGGCTTCTCGAGATCCATCTCGCGGAGTCGGTTGACCGCGGCCACCACCTGGCTGGCGAGCGCTCCGCCGACCTCCGGGAGCCGGGTGCGGACGATCTCGACCTCGCGGTCCGCGGGCGGGAACCCGATCCAGGTATACAGGCACCGACGCTTGAGGGCGTCATGGAGTTCGCGGGTGCGGTTCGAGGTGAGGATCACGATCGGGCGGGTTTCAGCCGCGATGGTCCCGACCTCGGGAATGGTGACTTGGAAGTCGCCAAGGAGTTCAAGGAGGAAGGCTTCGAACTCGTCGTCGGCGCGGTCGATCTCGTCTATGAGGAGCACGCAACCCTCACCCGACCGCACCGCTTGCAGGAGGGGGCGTTCCAACAGGAACCGGGGTCCGAACAGATCGTCCTCGGCCGCGGATGAGTCCGTCTGACCGAGGGAGCGGATGTGAAGCATCTGCCTTGCGTAGTCCCATTCGTACAAGGCGTGGTGCACGTCGATGCCTTCGTAACACTGCAGGCGAATGAGGCTACGCCCCAGCATCGCCGCCAGGGTGCGGGCGAGTTCGGTTTTTCCCACTCCGACTTCACCCTCGAGGAGTAGCGGTTTACCGAGCTTGAGCGACAGAAGAAGCGCGGTGGTCAGGCCGCGGTCGGCGATGTAGCCCTGTTCACGAAGTACCGCGGTGAGCGAGGGGACGTCAAGATCCCGGAGCGACGAGGTCATGGGTCGACTAGTCGGGTGCGTCGAAGACAAGGTCGGCAACCGTGCCTGAGCCCAGCTTGCCCTCTCGGGCCAGGGTGTTGCGCCAGGCGGCGGCAAGGTCCCCGCCCTCCTCGGCGTAGCCGTCGAAGGTGATGTCCTTCATGTTGCGGCAGGCCTTGGTCGGGCTGCATTCCGCATCGAGGTCGGCGAACGCGCCGGGCGACTGGCGCCACACATCGCGAAGGACCTGTCCTGCATCGCTGTTGTCCGAAGCCATGG
>JBILVH010000149.1:0-4932 GCA_044370555.1 Candidatus Nanopelagicales bacterium | reverse complement strand
CAAGCCGAGGAAGTCAGTCTGCCCACCCGCAGCCGAATCCTGCACATCGCTACTCAGTACCACCGGTGCCCACGAGCCGCCGTAGTCCGTTGACCGGTAGAAGGAGGGCACGGAGTTCGTGGTGGCATAGAAGACCCCCGGTTGGCCATCAGACACCACTGCGGTCACCTGCGCACCGAAAGCGTTCACGTAGGACATCGGTCGCTCGTTGTCCGGAAGGCTGACACTCGCCTCGACCGGGGCGGGGGCGTTGTCGGGAACACTGAGATCCACCACGTCGGGCTGGAAGCCCGGAGTCGCTGCGACCGCGCTGTAGTCACCCGGCGGGAGTTCGAGTGCGAGGACCCCGCTGGCATCGGTGACGCCGCCCGCGATGACGGCGCCCGGGGTGAACACCGAACCTTCGAATTCGATCGGATCCTGGCCCTCCGCGACGACTACGGAGACGAATGCACCGGGGAGTTCGTCCTGCGGCGTGGCCCCGCTGACGTCGATGGTGACCTCGACGAGTTGGCCGTCGGCGGGCGGGTCCGCCACCTGGCCGGCCTGGGCGATGTTCACCGGGACGGCAACCACCAGTGCGCAGGTGGCAACAGCGGCACCGAGCCGACGGTACGACGCATTCCGCATGACAACTCCTCATCGACGACACAACCCGTGCGGGCGTGGGCCCGGCGGGACGCCCGCGAGTCTAGGAAGTCACCGGCCTCCGAAGGGCGGTTCACAGCGGAAATTCAGATGAACGGCGCGCATGCGCGACTAAATCCACGGCTAAGTCCACCCGTGGCATCGCGGCCGAATGCGACTGCGGGGCTTGCCGGTCGCCTAGCGTTGCGCCATGGAGAGCCTGGCACTGCTGGTGACCCTGCTGCTCGGCGGCGCCATGCTCGCGGCCGGCGGGAGCGTCGTCCTGGCCCTACTACCGTGGCGTTGGGCGTGGATCGCGGGCATCGTCGTCGCGGTACCGGGTGCGCTGATCGGGGTCTACTTCCTGCTGCTGCCCGTCGGCATCGGCGCCCGCATCTTCGGCGGTCTGCTGCTCGCCGCCAGCATCGCGGGTGTGACCCTGTCGATCCGTAGACTGCGCCAGCCTGCGACGTAGCAGCATCGCGGTCAACGCGAGCGCCCCGAGCAGCGATATCAGCCCGCCTCCGACGAGCCCCACGCGCGGACCGAATTGGTCTGACAACCACCCGATCAGCGGGGCACCGATGGGCGTCCCAGCGAAGAAGAGGACCGTATAGAAGCCCATGACGCGGCCGCGCAGATGCGCGGGTGTGCGCAGTTGGACGAACGACTGCACGGCGGTCGTGAACGTCATCGCCGTCAGGCCGCACAGCGGCAGTGTCACGGCGTACAAGCCCCAGGTCGGCATCAGTCCTGTGACCGCAGTCACCGCGCTGAAGACGATGGCGGCGCCCGCCACGAGTCGCACGCGCACCACTCTCCGGCGCGCGGCGAGGAGGGATCCTGCGAGCGAACCGAGGGACAGGAAGGTCGTGAGCAGACCGAAGGATGCCGCGGTGCCACCGAACTCGACCGTGCTCATCAGGGCCGTCGTCAACTGGAAGTTCAGCCCGAACGTCGCCACGACCGCGACGAGGGTGAGGCCGAAGAGGATGCTCCGGTCGGAGCGCACGAATGCCAGACCGGCGCGCAGGGTCGGTCGTGCTTCGGGTGAGGTGTTCCTCGGCGATGCGAGAGAGTGCAGCGACCACACCGCCCACAGCGCGAGACCGAACAGCCCCGCCGTCACGAAGAAGACCGGTGCGACGCCGAGTCCGACGATGAGCACACCGCCGACGGCCGGGCCGCTGATGCGGGCAAGGTTGAAGGTGACCGAGTTCAGCGCAACGGCGTTCACTAGGCGGTCCTGCCCGACGATGTCGCCGAGCAGCGCCTGGCGAGCGGGAGTGTCCAGCGCAGCCGCCGCACCACTCACCACCGCGAAGGCGTAGATCCACCAGGTCGTCATTGACCCCGACCAGACGAGTGCACCCATGGCGATGCTGACCGCGACGAGGAAGGACTGCACGCCGATGATGAGGCTTCGGCGCGGGACGCGATCGGCTAGAAGACCGGCGAGCGGTGCCACGATCAGGAACGGGATGAACTGCAATGCGGTCACGAGGCCGACTGCGAGCCCGGAACCCCCGGTCATCTGGAGCACCAGCCAGTCCTGTGCGAGGCGCTGGGTCCATAGGGCCGTGCTCGCACCTAACTGCGCGATGAGGTAGCGCCGGTAGTCACGCACCGTGAGTGCCGCGAACGTCGGGCTCATCGAAGGGCCACGTCGTCCAGGATGGCCACCGCACGTCGCAGTACGTCGCGCTCATCCGGGCTCACGTCCCGCAGTCGCTCAGCGAGCCACTCCTCGCGCCTGACGCGGTCGGCAGCGAGCAGCTCCGTGCCCGCGGGGGTGGCGCTGACGACGAACTGCCGGCCATCGCGGGGACTCGGCGTCCGGTCGACGAGTCCGAGTTCCACGAGCGCCGCGACGGTACGGGTCATCGAAGGCGGACGCACCTGCTCCGCGGCGGCCAGGTCGCCGAGTGTCATGGGGCCGGAACGACCGAGCAGGGCGAGGACCGACAGTTGCGACAGCGTCAGGCCGAGGTCGCGACGCTGGGCGCGCAGCCGCCGGGCAAGGCGCAGGACCGCGACCTGGACGTCATGCGCGAGCGCCACGTCATCGGGGCTCGGGTCAGGCCCAGTGGGCGCCGCACCTCTGCCCTGCACACCTGACATACCGCCAGTCTAGATACTTAGTTGTGCTAAGTAAAATCCTGGCCGGTCACCGAGTCGGGAACCGGACGTACCTCGGGTCGCTGTCACCGACGATCCGGGCGATCTGGGGCACCACGAGGAACCACGTGATCAGATGCGGTACGGCTAGCCAGATGCGAGTCGACCACAGCACCTCCGCTGGCTGGGCGAGCGGGCCGGCAAGGGATGCGACGGCGAGGAGCGTGCCCACCCAGAGCACGATCGATCGACACCGGGCATGGCCGCGGGCCAGGGCCGCGAGCAGGCCACCGACCACCGCGGCGCCCACGGGCACGAGGAGCACCGCGAACCACGGCACGACCTGGAGCCCCCCGCCGGGCGCGGCCACCTCGAAGGGAACGCCGAGCAGCCTGCCGACGCCGTACACCGCGAGCGAGAGGAGTCCGGACCACACCCCGGTGACGAGTCCGGCGTACGTCAGGTCACGGACCCGCGGCAGCGCCGAGGCCGGGGCCTGGACGGGCGTCACGGACTTCGCCATGCCGGAAGGCTAGTCACCCCGCCCGCCGCGGTGTGAGCCGCCGCACACTTGCATTGGTTACCCATGAGTAGCATGATGGTGTTACTCGCGGGTAACCTGCCGGTCCCGTGGACCCGGCACAGTCAGTCAGGAGGCGGTCATGGGCCACTACAAGTCGAATCTGCGCGATATCGAATTCAACCTCTTCGAGGTATTCGGCGTCGGAGACCGCCTCGGCGTCGGCCCGTTCGCTGAGTTCGACGCCGACACTGCCCACGAGGCGCTGACCGAGATCGAGCGACTCGCGGTGGGTCCGCTCGCCGAGTCGTTCCTCACCTCCGACCGCACCCCGCCGGTCTTTGACCCGGCGACGTCGACAGTCACGATGCCGGAGGACTTCAAGAAGTCATTCCGCGCGCTGATGGACAGCGAGTGGTGGCGCCTCGACCTGCCGCCGCACCTTGGCGGGGCCGGGTCGCCGCCGTCCATGCGCTGGGCCGCCGCGGAGATGTTCCTCGGTGCGAACCCCGCGGCATTCCTCTACATGTCCGGGCCCGGCTTCGCGCACATCGTCGACAAGATCGGCAACGCCGACCAGAAGCGGTGGGCCGAGTTGATGGTCGAAAAGGAATGGAGCGCCACGATGGTGCTCACCGAGCCCGACGCGGGATCCGATGTCGGCGCGGGTCGCGCTAAGGCTTATCCGCAGCCCGATGGCAGTTGGCACATCGAAGGCGTCAAGCGCTTCATCACATCCGGCGAACATGACATGTCCGACAACATCATCCATCTGGTGCTCGCTCGACCCGTCGGGGTCGAGGGAGCAGGTGGTCCTGGCACGAAGGGGCTGTCGCTCTTCCTCGTACCGAAGTTCCACGTCGATCTCGCGACGGGCGAGCTCGGCGAGCGCAACGGCGTGTACGCGACCAACGTCGAGAAGAAGATGGGTTTGAAAGCTTCCGCAACCTGTGAGATGACGTTCGGCGAGAAGACCCCCGCGGTCGGCTGGCTCGTCGGAGATGTTCACAACGGGATCGCCCAGATGTTCCTCGTCATCGAGTACGCCCGCATGATGGTCGGCACGAAGGCCATCGCCGCGTTGTCGACCGGCTACCTCAACGCGCTTGAGTACGCCAAGACTCGCGTCCAGGGTGCAGACCTCCCGCAGATGCTCGACAAGACCGCGCCGCGGGTCACGATCATCAATCACCCGGACGTGCGTCGGGACCTCATGCTGCAGAAGGCATATGCCGAGGGCATGCGTGCACTCGTCCACTACACCGCGATGTGGCAGGACCTCATCTTCATGGGCAACCACGGGGTCGAGGGCGTCGACGTCGATCTCGCCGAGCGCGTGAACGACCTGTTACTGCCGATCGTCAAAGGTGTCGGATCCGAGCGATCGTACGAAATGCTGGCCCGATCGCTCCAGACATTCGGTGGTTCCGGATACCTCCAGGACTACCCGGTCGAGCAGTACATCCGCGACTCGAAGATCGATACGCTGTACGAAGGCACCACGGCGATCCAGGGCCTCGACTTCTTCTTCCGCAAGATGATCAAGGACCAGTTCAAGGCGATCTTCTACCTCGCATCGCAGATCACCGAGACCGTCAAGGGCGACGATGGCGCGGGACAACTCGCTGCGGAGCGCGAGCTCCTCGGCAAGGCCCTCGAAGAGGTGC
>JBILVH010000013.1:0-16848 GCA_044370555.1 Candidatus Nanopelagicales bacterium | reverse complement strand
CTACGACTCGCAGCAACTCGCCGCAGCCGACGTACCGACATCGGTCTTCGATCTGACCGACCCGAAGTGGAAGGGCCAGGTCGGCATTGCACCGACCAACGCCTCGTTCCAGGCCTTCGTCACCGCGATGCGGGTCAGCGCGGGAGATGAAGCGACCCGGGTCTGGCTCGAAGGGCTTGTCGCGAATGACGTCCAGACCTTCGAGAAGAACGGCCTGATCCTGGACGCCGTCGACGCCGGTGTAGTCGAGCTGGGGCTCATCAATCACTACTACTGGTACGAGAAGGCTGCTGAAGTCGGTGCCGACGCGATGCGCGCGCAGATCGCCTTCACCAAGCCCGGTGATCCCGGCACGCTGGTCAACGTCGCGGGCGTCGGGATCCTGACTGGGGCGGCCACCAGCACTAACGCGCAGAAGTTCGTCGAATGGCTGCTCGCCCCGGCCACGCAGGAGTGGTTCGTGACCAACACCTACGAGTACCCCCTGGTTCCCGGTGTCGCCTCGGCGGACGGGATCCCACCGCTTTCCTCGCTGCGCGGGCCGGACGTGCCGCTCGCAGAACTCGCCGACCTGCCCGGCACTCTGCGGATGCTGGAGGACGTCGGCCTGCTGTGATCATCGCCAGCCGCCCGCCAAGGGCCCTTCTTGCCGCGGGCGCTGTCACCGCCGTCATCGCGCTCATCCCCATCGGGTACATCGCACTGCGTGCGGTGGACGCCGGCTGGGGGCGCGTCACCGAGGTGCTGTGGCGACAACGGACCCTGGAGACCGTGGTCACCAGCGTCGGGCTGGTCGTCGCGGTGACGACCGCCTGCCTCGCGATCGGGATCCCGACGGCGTGGCTGGTGGCGCGGAGCAGACTGCCGTTGCGAAGGATGTGGCTGGTCGCCGTCGCCCTGCCACTCGCCCTTCCGTCGTACGTCGTGGCCTACGCGTGGATCAGCCTGATCCCCGGATTCAGCGGATTCTGGGCGGCGGTTCTGGTGCTGACATCGGTCTCGACGCCCTACATCGTCCTGCCGACGGCCGCTGCCCTGCGCATGGCGGATCCGGCGATGGAAGACGTCGCGCGATCCCTGGGCCGACGACCGTTCGCCGCATTCCGCCTGGCCACCGGACCCCAGGTATGGCCCGCGGCCGCCGCCGGTGCACTCCTGGTCGCGCTCTACACGCTGAGCGACTTCGGTGCGGTCGCCTTGCTGCGGGTCGATGCCTTCACCCGCGTGATCTTCGCGGCTTATCGCGGGAGTTTCGACCGCGTCAGCGCGGCGACGCTTGCGATCATCCTCGTGATATTCGCGCTGCTGCTCGTACTCCTGGAGCGGCAGGTGCGCGGACGGGGCGCCCGCTGGCGTACGTCATCCGATGTGGCACGAAGTGCCGTCCCCGTGCGCCTCTCCCACGCGTGGACGATCGTCAGCCTGCTCAGCCTCGGGGTCATCACAGTGGTGGGACTGGTCATCCCGATCTACTCGCTGCTCGAACGCTTCGTGCAGGGTGCCCGCGGCGGCATCAACCTCGCTGAGATCGGACTCGCGACTATCAACTCCTTCGGCGCCTCACTGCTAGGCGCCCTCGTCGCGGTCACCCTAGCGCTCCCGGTAGGCATCCTGGCTGCGCGCTACACCACCCGGTCCGTCCGCTTCATCGAGTCATCGTCGTTCATCGGACACGCACTGCCCGCGATCGTCGTCGGCCTGTCCCTCGTGCTCTTCACACTCAACGTGGTGCCGGTGCTCTACCAGACCCTTGCGGCGCTGGCCCTCGCGTATGCGGTGATCTTCCTGCCGAAGTCACTCGGCTCCACACGTACAGCCATCGCTGGCGTGCCACCCGTACTCGAGGACACCGCGCGATCACTCGGCCGCGGGCCGATGCGCGCGTGGGCTGCTACCACGCTGCGCAGCGCGCTCCCCGGTATCACCGCGGGCGGCGTCCTAGTCCTGCTCACGGCGATGAAGGAGTTGCCGGCGACCCTCATCATGCGGCCCACCGGATTCGACACACTCGCGACAGAGCTGTGGTCGCGCACCGAGATTGCGGCGTACGGCGCCGCGGCACCCTACGCCCTCGCACTCGTCCTGCTGGCCGCGCTGCCGGCATGGCTGCTGAGTCGCACCATGGGCGTGACATGAGCGGGGGCTTGCCCGGCGGCGGTGACGCGGTGGCCTACGGTCGGTCCGTGAGTGATGGTGCGCTAGAAGCGGGAGGGTCCGCCGTCGCGCTGCGAGCGATACGCGCTGGGTACGGCGCGGAGCCGGTGCTGGACGGTCTCGCGCTCGATGTTCGCGGCGGTTCGCTGACCGCGATCCTCGGGGCGAGCGGATCGGGCAAGACCACACTCCTTCGCGTGATCGCGGGTTTCCTGCGACCCGACGCCGGCGTCGTGACGATCTCCGGCCGCACCGTCTCTGGGCCGGACGCATGGGTCCCGGCCGAGCGCCGCAGGGTGGGCATCGTCCCCCAGGAGGGCGCCCTGTTCCCGCACCTCGACGTGCTGGGCAACGTGATGTTCGGCCTGCCCCGCGGTGAGCGGGCCCGCGCCCAGGAGGTCCTCGAATGGGTGGGTATGGCGGAGCGCGCCCAGGCGCGACCGCAGGAACTCAGCGGCGGCCAGCAGCAGCGCGTCGCACTGGCGCGTGCCCTCGCACCGCGACCGGATGTGATCCTGCTCGACGAGCCGTTCTCGGCCCTCGATGCCGGACTGCGCGGTGCGGTACGCGCCCAGGTGAAAGACGTTCTCGCCGCTGCCGGCACGACGGCGATCCTCGTGACACATGACCAGGACGAAGCCCTGTCCATGGCCGACCAGGTAGCGGTGATGGCGGGGGGCACGGTGGTCCAGGTCGGCTCGCCGACCTCGATCTACGACCGCCCGGTCTCCCTCGAGGTCGCGCGTTTCGTCGGCGATGTCGTCGAATGCCCGGGCACGGTCGATGCCAGCGGTCACATGCGCTGCATCCTGGGTTCGTGGCCCACCGACGGCGCGCGGACCGGCCCCGGGCTTGTGCTGATTCGTCCCGAGCAGGTGCGACTGGCCGCGCACACAGGGAGTGGCCAGGCCGTGTCCGGCCGAGTGATAGCGACGGAGTACCACGGACACGACACGGTTGTGCACGTCGTGGTCGACGACACCCAGCCGGTGACGGTGCGCGTGGGAGGTCCCAGCAGGTTTGCCGTCGGCGATGTGGTCGCCGTCGAAGTGGCTGGGACGCCGCGCTGGTTCCCGGCCGACTAGACGGAGAGCGCGGCTTCTAGGACGGATGCGAAGAACCCGAGGCCATCAGTCGTAGGCCCGGTCAACGCCTCAACCGCGTGCTCGGGGTGCGGCATCAGGCCCACGACATTCCCGCGCGCATTGCGCACCCCGGCGATGTCGCGGTAACTGCCGTTCGGATTCCCGTGGATGTAGCGCGCGATGACGTGACCGTCACCCTCGATCCGGTCAAGTGTCGCCTCATCGGCGACATAACGCCCTTCACCGTTCTTCATCGGGATCACGATCTCCTGACCCGACTCGAATGCGGACGTCCACGCTGACGCAGTGTCCTCCATGCGCAACGGCTGGTCACGGCAGACAAAGTGCAAGGACGCATTGCGCGTCAGTGCACCCGGGAGCAGGTGAGCCTCGCAGAGCACCTGGAAGCCGTTGCAGATGCCGAGCAGCGGCATGCCTTGCTCGGCACGTCGGACGATGTCAGACATGACCGGAGCGAAGCGCGCGATCGCGCCGCAGCGGAGGTAATCGCCGTACGAGAAGCCACCCGGAAGTACGACCGCGTCGACCGCGGGCAGGTCATCGGCGTGCCACACAGCGACCGGGCTCCCGCCCGCCACGCGTACTGCGCGCGCGGCATCGCGGTCATCGAGTGATCCCGGGAAGGTGACGACTCCGATCTTCACGCAGACACCTGCGCGTGCACGCGATAGTCCTCGATCACCGGATTGGACAGCAGTGTTGCCGCCATCTCCTCGATCTGCGCCTGACGCTCCGGCGTCCACTCGCCGCGGAGCGTGATCTCGAAGCGCTTGCCCTGGCGGACGTCGGCCACTCCGTCGACGCCGAGTCGGGTCAGGGCACCGACGACGGCGCGGCCCTGCGGATCGAGGATCTCGGGCTTCATCATCACGTCGACGACGACCCGGATCGTTCCGGCCGTTGCGCTCTCCGTCACACCCGCTCCAATCTCGCCGAGGACCGCGACTCACCGCCAGATGGAAACCGTCTTGCGGTAGACGCCCTCGCGCACCTTGACCATGCTCGACGTGCCGATTGCGCCAGCGTACTCACCGGTACCGCCGACAATCGGCCGCACCACGGGCTCACCGGCTCCCGGCGTCACGCCGGCGAGCAGCAGGGTTCCGCCGGGGAGGTCATGTTCGACCGCGGTGATCTGGAACTCGTCGGTCGACCGCAGGTAGATCACGACCTCACCCTTCACCTTCGCCTTGCCCGCACGTCCGGAGAGCGACCCGCGGCCGCCGAGCATCGGCATCCCGGCACCGGTCACCGACGTGGTGGTCGTGCCGCTCTCCACCCATTCGAGCTGCTCCGCCGATCCACCGGCGACCTTGACGAGGCGCAGGTCGAGGCGGGCGCCCGATCGGACCACGCTCCACTCGGCATCACCGCGCATCGCCGCGTAGACACCCGTGCCGCCGAGTACCGCGTAGGTGACGGTGCGCAGCGCCGCCCCGCGCTCCTCAACTGAGGTGCCCCTCAGCTGCAACGTCCCGCGCGGCGTAACCACGGCCGCCTCGACGTCGTACCGCATGCCGGAGGCCGTACGACCGCTGCTACTCGAGACCGACGTGAACGTCCCGCCGCCACGCAGCGCCGCCGTCCGCTGGATGGTCACGCGCACACCGCCGGGGGTGTCAACGCTCGTGCGCACCTCCACGGCCGAGTCCATCCCGAACCGCAGATCCTCCGTGCGGCTGACGGTGAGCAGGTCGACGGCGACGATGTACGCCGACCCAGCCGGGATGACGGTGATCGTCCCGCGGGAACCGCGGAAGGATCCCGTGCCGCCGATGACAGGCATGATCAAGGCGACATCCGGGAGTTTGTCCCGCGGCGCTGACGCCATGGACTCGGCCACCAGGGTGCCCCCCGGGATATCCAGGCGGACCCGCTCGTCGCGGATGTCGCGGCGTCCGTTCTCGACAGCGACGACGGTGCTCAGGCTGTGCAGCGTGCCCCGCGGGTCCGAGGTCCCCGCGTCGGTCAGCGCACCGACCACCTGGACTTGCGACCCGACCCGCTGCGCGGCGGCCACGACCTTGGTGCTGCGCACCTTGAGTCGCAGGGTGAACGCGGACTTCACGGGCGCACTCACCGCGATCGCGGCCGTGCCGGCCTTGGGAGAGCCGGCGACGGTGGGACCGGCCATCGCGGTTGACCCGTGGCTCACCAGGGAGGCAACGACCGCCAGGGCCAGCACGGCACCTGCTCCACATCGGGCGAGACGGGACGACCTGCGGGACACTTGATCACCGTAACGCGGGCTTACGTCGGTAGCAGTCCGACATCGGCCTGACCGGAGAACGGATACACGTACTAGTGAGGACGTCAGCATGGGCAGTCGGCTCTACGACGCTGTGTGGGGCACGACGCTGCGCACCACGACCCGGGCACACCGCCTGCTGCACAAGGTCTCCGGCGGTCGACTCGGGCGGCGCTTCCCGGGCGGCGGTCAGATCATCTGGTTGAGCCTCCTCGGCAACAAGTCGGGGGAATGGCGGACCGTGCCCCTCGTCGCGGTCCGCGACGGGGACGCGTGGGTCGTCACCGGATCGAATGCGGGCCAGGAGAAGGTGCCCGGCTGGGTCTTCAATGCGCGCGCCAATCCGCAGGGATTCGTCGAGGTCGACGGCGACCGCCGGGAGTGCCGAGTCGACGAGGTCACCGGCGAGGCCCGCGATGAGTTGTACGCGCGACTCGCTGCCGTCTGGAAGGCGTACCAGATGTACGAGCGGAATGCGTCGCGCTACATCCCGGTCTTTCGCGTCGTCTGACGCGCGGGAGGGCCGAAGAGTCGCCCCTCAGGTCAGGTGGCCACACTCGTGCACCCGGACCTACTGCGCCCAGGCGTGGCTAACCCCAGACCTCGCCGGTGATGCGTTCGTAGGCCTCGACGTACTTAGCTCGCGTCTGCTCGACCACCCGATCCGGCAGCGCGGGCGGAGGCGTCCCCGCTGAACGGTCCCAGCCGGATTCATGGATCAGCCAATCGCGGACGAACTGCTTGTCGAAGGACGGCTGGGGACCGCCAGGTGCCCAGGTGTCAGCGGCCCAGTAGCGGGAGGAGTCGGGGGTCAGGACTTCATCGCCGAGTACGAGCCGGCCATTGAGCGAACCGCCTCGTGCGATTCCGAACTCGAACTTCGTATCGGCAAGCACGAGTCCGCGTGCGCTCGCGATCTCGCTGGCCCGCTCGAACACCGCCATGGTGAGCCGTCTCAGTTGCTGTGCCTCTTCTTGGCCGACGATAGCCATGGCCTCATCGAAGGTGATGTTCACGTCATGGTCACCAAGAGGCGCCTTGGTCGCCGGCGTGAAGATTGGCTTGGGCAGATGCGAGCCATCCTTCAGGCCCGGCGGGAGGCCGACCCCGCACACGGTGTTAGCGACGGCGTACTCCGAAAGCGCGGAACCCGCGAGATACCCGCGCGCCACGCATTCGATGGGCAGCATTTCCAGCGGACGGCACAGCATCGCGCGCCCGGCAACCTGGTCGGGCACCTTGGCGGACACGACATGGTTAGGAACGATGTCGGTCAACCGGCCAAACCACCACAGGCTCATAGCCGTCAGAATGCGGCCCTTGTCTGGGATAAGCGTCGGCAGCACCCAGTCGAATGCAGAGATGCGATCGCTGGCCACGAAGAGGAGCAAGCCGTCGGGAGCGCGATAGAGGTCACGCACCTTGCCCGAGTAGACATGTTCGTACTCCGGCGGGAGCCCGTAGGGGTCAACGGCCGCGGTCACCGGCAACGCTCCGTTGAGCGCTCATCGCCCGGCATTCGTCTCCGCAACCTCACAGGATCGCCCCGGGCCGGTAGGCCGCGACGGACGGATGGCGCGATGCGAGGTCGTTCACGCGCTCGACAACAACCCCGACCTGCGCCTGCGCGGCACCCGTGAACGACATCGGTGCGGCGATGATGCGTCCGAGGACCTCGCGATCAAGGCCGAGCCGCGGGTCGGTTGCCAGGCGATCGATCAGATCGTTGTGATCAGCACCGGCGCGCAGGGTCAAGGCGACAGCCACGGCGTGCTCCTTGATCGCCTCGTGAGCGCTCTCGCGCCCGGCACCGCGGCGGACCGCCTCCATCAGCACAGCGGTCGTGCCGAGGAAAGGCAAGTAGCGCTGCAACTCGCGCTCGATCACGGCAGGGTACGCCCCGAACTCCACGAGCACGGTCAGGAAGGTCTCAAGCAGGCCATCCATGGCGAAGAACGCATCCGGCAGGGCGACACGTCGTACGACCGAGCAGGAGACGTCACCTTCGTTCCACTGGTCCCCCGACAGTTCGGAGACCATCGAGAGGTACCCGCGCAGGACTACCGCGAGACCGTTGACGCGTTCGCACGAGCGCGTATTCATCTTGTGGGGCATGGCACTGGATCCGACCTGCCCGGCCTGGAAGCCCTCGGTGACCAATTCATGACCCGCCATCAACCGGATCGCGAGGGCAAGGTTCGACGGACCTGCGCTCGCTTGAACGAGCGCCGAGACGACGTCGAAGTCGAGGGATCGCGGGTACACCTGCCCGACGCTGGTGAGCACATGCGCGAAGCCGAGGTGCTCAGCGACTGCCTGCTCGACCGCCGCGAGACGGTCGGCATCGCCGACTAGGTCCAGCATGTCCTGTGCGGTGCCGACCGGCCCCTTGATCCCGCGCAGTGGGTATCTCGCGAGCAAGTCCTCCAGCCGCGAGATCGCACCCAGCACCTCCTCCGCGGCGGTTGCGAATCGCTTGCCGAGCGTGGTGGTTTGCGCCGCGACGTTGTGCGATCGCCCGGCGATCGGCTGATCGGCGTATTCCACGGCCCGCTGCGCGAGCAGTACAGCCACGGCCACCAGCCGGTCGCGTACCAGCACCGTGGACTCCCGGATCTGCAACTGCTCGACATTCTCGGTGACGTCGCGTGACGTCATCCCGCGGTGGATGTACTCGTACCCGGCGAGGGAGTTGAACTCCTCGATGCGGGCCTTAACGTCGTGCCGCAAGCTCCGCTCGCGCGCAGCGATACTGGCCAGGTCGACGCGCTCGACCACGGAGCGGTAGGCGGCAACCACGCCGTGCGGATCGGACCCAGTCGGGACTCCCACCCGAATCTGCGCCTCGAGCACGGCGAGCCACAGTTCGCGCTCGAGGACCACCTTGCGTTCGGGCGACCAGATCGCCGCCATGGCGCCCGAGGCATAGCGAGCCGCAAGGACGTTGGGAACTACACCGGTCACGGGGTCATCCTCCCACGCGGGGCAGCACCCGGTCAGGTCGCCTTCAGCGCACTCACGACCTTGGTGAGGGAGTCCTTGGCGTCGCCGAAGAGCAGCGTGGTCTTCGGGTCGAAGAGCAACTCGTTCTCGATTCCGGCGAAGCCCGGGCGCATCGACCGCTTCAAGAAGACGACCTGGCGCGCAGCGTCGACGTCGAGGATCGGCATGCCGTAGATCGGCGCGGTGGTGTCGGTGCGGGCCGCCGGGTTGACGACGTCATTCGCGCCGACGACGAGTACGACGTCGGTCGCGGGGAAGTCGGGGTTGATCTCGTCCATCTCGCGCAACTGCTCGTACGGCACACTGGCCTCGGCGAGCAGTACGTTCATATGGCCGGGCATACGACCAGCCACCGGATGGATGGCGTAGTCAACCTCGATACCCCGCTCGGCCAGGAGATCGGCGAGTTCGCGCAGCGTGGACTGCGCCTGCGCCACGGCCAAGCCGTACCCGGGCACCAGGATCACCTTGGACGCGAAGCCGAGCATGATCGCCACGTCATTCGGTCCAGCAGAGCGCACCGGGCGCGCCTCGGTCGCACCGCCGGTGGCCACGGCCGTCGCAGAGAACGCACCGAAGAGCGTGGAGGTGAGCGGCCGACCCATCGCCTTCGCCATCAGGCTGGTGAGCAGGGTCCCCGAAGCCCCGACCAACGTGCCCGCGACGATGAGCAGCACATTGCCGAGTACGTAGCCCGATGCAGCGACACTCAGCCCGGTGAAGGCGTTGAGCAGCGAGATCACGATCGGGACGTCGGCACCGCCGACCGGAAGCACGAACAGGATGCCGAAGACCAGCGACAGGACCAGCAGCGCCACCAGCAGCCAGGCAGTCGGCGCGATGACGAGCGCCACCGCCGCTATGACGGTGAGGGCGGCCACCGCGATAGTGACCCAGCGGCCCGCCGGGATCACCACCGGACGCGTTGTCATGAGCTCCTGCAACTTCAGGAACGTCACGATGGATCCGCTGAAGGACACCGAGCCGACAACGACTGTGAAGACCGTTGCGATCAGCGCGGCGATCGACCCCGAGCCGTGCTCGGTGTACTCGACCACCGAGATCAGCGCAGCCGCCCCACCACCAACGCCGTTGAAGAGTGCGACCAGTTGCGGCATGGCGGTCATCTGGACGCGGCGGGCGGAGATCACACCGATCGCGGAGCCAACCACGATCGCGACCAGGATGATCGCGAGGTTGCGCACCTCGATCCCGCTGAAGAAGACCACGACCGTGGCAATGAGCGCACCGAGCGCACCGAGCAGGTTGCCGGTACGCGCGGTCTTAGGTGACGACAGCCCCTTCAGGGCCAGGATGAACAAGACTGCTGCAACCAGGTAGGCGATCTGCACCCACGCGCTGGGCTCGACCATCACCGATCACCGTCCCTCGGCGAGCGCTTCGGCTTGAACATCTCCAGCATGCGGTCGGTGACGACGAACCCGCCGACCAGGTTGATGGCGCCGAGGAGGATCGCAAGCACCCCGAGGATGGTCATGAAGACCGAGTCCGACGCACCAGTAATCGTGATGCCGCCGATCAGGATGATGCCGTGGATGGCATTCGCACCTGACATCAGCGGTGTGTGCAGGACGGTGGACACCTTGGAAACAACTTCGAACCCCACGAAGATGCTGAGGACGAAGATCGTCAGCAGGGCGATCTCGCTCATCGTTCCCCTCCCAGGGCTTCGCGGGCGGCGGCTGACCGCACCTCACCATCCAGGACGACGGCACTGCCGTCGATGACCTCGTCTGCGGGATCGGCGGTCACGCTGCCCTCGCGGACCATCAGGCCCAGCAGCGCTGCCACGTTCATCGAGTAGAGCTGAGAGGCGTGGATGGGCATCTGACTCGCGACGTCCTGGCCACCCCAGACGAGGGTCTCGCCCACCACCACCTCCTGGCCGGCGATCGAACCTTCGACGTTGCCGCCCGTCTCACTGGCCAGGTCGACCACGACGGAGCCGGGGCGCATCGCGCTCACCATGTCGCGCGTCACGAGCAGCGGGGCCTGACGACCCGGCACGGCGGCCGTGGTGATGACTGCGTCGGCGTCCGCGACGTGCGGTGCCAGCAGGTTGCGTTGCCGCTGGGCGCGGTCTTCGCTCATCTCACGCGCGTAGCCGCCAGCACCCTCGACCGCATCAAGGTCCAGGTTGATGAAGGTCGCACCCATCGAGCGCACCTCGTCGGCACTCGCGGCGCGCACGTCGTACGCCGACACCTTGGCGCCGAGACGCTTCGCGGTCGCGATGGCCTGCAATCCCGCGACGCCGGCACCGAGTACCAACACCTTGGCCGGCGGGATCGTCCCCGCCGCGGTCATGAAGAGCGGGAAGAAGCGGGGCAGTCGGTCCGCCGCGACGAGCGCAGCCCGGTAGCCCGTGACGAGCGCCTGGGAGGTGAGGGCGTCCATGGACTGGGCCCGGGAGATCCGAGGGACCAGATCGAAGGACAAACCGGTTGCCCCTGCGTCCGCGAGCGCGCGAACGGTGTCGAGATCCTGGGCAGGTTGTAGGAATGACACGGCGATCGCCCCCGGGCGTAGCCGCGATGCCCGCGGGTAGTCCATCGGGCGCACCGTGGCGACGACATCGGCGGCGGCGAGGGCGTCGTCTAGGGATCCACCCGGCACGACGAGTGCGCCGGCAGCCTGGTAATCGGCGTCCGTGGCGTAGGCCTGGCTGCCCGCACCGCTTTGCACGACAACATCGAGGCCGAGTTGCTTGAACTTCGCGACGGTACTGGGCAGCACAGCTACCCGGCACTCACCGGGGCGCGTCTCCGCGGGGACGAACAGGCGCATGACTACCTCCGGTGGGGGAGCCTAGCGGTCGTCAGGGTTCTGCCGTGGGCTCCGGTCGCGACAGTATGCGGGCAACCGCTCGCATCTGCATTGCGACGGAGATGAAGAGCCCGATCCCTCCGACCACGCGCAGGAAGACCGCCCACTCCACATTCCCGTCCATGCCCGCGGCAATGAACATCAGCACGGAGGCGATCAACCCCATGACCCCGATGCCGGCGAATACCGCGGTATCGACCCAGTACTGCATCCATGCGCGGTCCGGTCCCGCATATCTCGTGGTCCGGACCGTGAGCCGTCCGGAACGGGCCTGCAGGGCGATGTCTTCCCCGAGCTGGGGCAGGGTGCGCAGGGACGGCAGGCTGCGAACGACTTCGTGCAACAACTCCTGACGCGGGTCACGATGTGCGGCGGTGATGATCTCGGTGAGATGCGCCTGGGTCGCGGGGGCCATGCGGAAGCCCGGATCAACGATCCGCAAGGTGCCGTCGAGAGTGAGCATCGACCGGGCGAGCACGGTGAGCGTGCGCGGGAGAGCCACGCCATGGCGACTGAGTACGCGGAGTACCACCTGGAGCGCCCGCGGGTCGAAGCCGCCGCCCTCCACATCGGTCAGGGCCACCCCGAGTTCAAACTCGAGGGATGCGACGTCGATTCGTTCACCCGCGGATCCCGCCATCCGTCGCACCGCGCGAGCCAGGAGCGACGGGTCTCGCATGCTGAAGCCGAACGCCATCTGCTGCAGCGCCTCGAGCGTCACGGGGTCGAGGAAACCGACCGCACCGTAGTCGATGAACCAGAGCGTCCCCTCGGGGTCGATGAGGATGTTCCCCGGATGTGGATCGGCGTGGTAGACGCCTGATTGCAGCACCTGATTGAGGAATGACAGCAGGAGGCTTTCGGCGAGCGCGGCGGGCGGGACCCCGGAGGCCGCGACCGCCTTATGGTCGGAGACCGGTTGCCCGACGACCTCGTCCATCACCAGGACACGCCGTGTCGTGAGATCGCGGAGGATCTCGGGATAAGCAACGCCCGCAACGCCGGTACCCGCACGGCGCATCGAGGCGTTGTTCGCTGCCTCGCGGGTGAAGTCGAGTTCGGCCATGATCCCGCGCACCAGTTCGTCCGCTAGTGCCACGATGCCCAGGGCCGCCGCCCCCTGCGACCGCCGCTGGATCTGCCCGGCCGACCACCGAAGGACGCGGCCATCCCGCTGCACGAGATCCTCGATGCCGGGACGCTGCACCTTCACGATGACGCGTCGACCGTCCGGCAACACCGCGCGATGGGTGACACCGATCGATGCGGCCGCGAGCGCGGTGAAGTCGAACTCCGCGAACGTCGTCTCGATGGGAGCCCCCAGCTCGGATTCGATGACCTCGCGCACGACATCGGCGGGCAGGGCGGGCACGGCCGTGCGCAGTTCAGCGAGCTCCGAGGTAAGCACCGGCGGCAACAGGTCCTCCCGCGTGGACGCGATCTGACCGAACTTGACGAGGAGTCCGCCCGCATCCTCGAGGGTCCGACGCAGGGCGCGCGCCACTTCGGGTGTCGCATAGCTCGACGACTGCGTGAGCCGGCGGTCGATGAGCCCGTTCTTGCGAGCCGCCGCAACGATCTGTCGCACGCGTACGGCGATCGCGAGTCGCCGGCGGATCGCTCGCACCGGATGCGGCAGTCGCAGATGTCTGTGTTGGGGGCGCGGACGGAACAGCACGTCCAGCGCGACGCTGGCCAGCATCGTGACGAGGAGCACGTACACCACGAATCCCGCGCCGTAGCGCAGGACCGAGAAGGGGTCCTGCCAGTTGACGGCACCCTCCTGCACGGAGATGAGGAGCCAACCGGTCAGGAAGCCGACGAGACCAGCCACGACAGCCCTGATCACGCCGCGGTGCACGCCCAGGATGCGGCCGGAGACCCAACCGATGACCACGAGGATCAGCAGGAGGAGTAGCCAGCCCCCGATCGCGACGAGCACTGCTCCCACGCCGTCCATGACCAGATGCTCCCATGATGCGCACCGGGCGGGTGGCCGAGCAGCATATTCTCGGCCCCGTGACGTACCCCCGCCTGAACCCGAGGATCTGGCAGCCGCCGCGGGATGCCGGCCTCACCGGGCCGTTCCGTCGCAACGAGGCCGCTGCAACGGTCAGGACGATCGCGGTGCCAGGTATCAACCCCGAGGATGTTGCCGTTGATGCCGCGGGCCGCGTCTACACCGGGACTGACAACGGCGCCATCCTCCGCATCACCCCGGGCTTGCGCCGAGTCGAGCGAGTTGCCGAGACCGGCGGGAGGCCACTCGGCATCGAGGTGGATGCAGACGGGACTCTCGTCGTGTGCGATGCGCATCGGGGCCTGCTGCGGGTCGATCCGGCCATCGGGTCGGTGCGCACGCTCGTACGGCAGGTCGACGGACGTGCGCTCGTCTTCGCGAACAACTGCTCGATCGCCTCCGACGGCTCGGTCTACTTCAGCGAGTCGTCGGTGCGCTTCCCATTCGAACGCTTCAAGGGTGACCTGCTGGAGCACTCATCGACCGGACGCCTGATGCGCTGGACGCCGGACGGAGTCGAGGTCCTGCTGACCGGCCTGGACTTCGCGAACGGGGTCGCCCTCGCCGCCGACGACTCCTTCGTCCTCATCGCTGAAACCGGCGGCTACCGGATTCGCAAGCTGTGGTTGACCGGCGACCGCGCCGGTACGGCGGAGGTGATCTGCGAGAACCTCCCCGGCCTGCCCGACAACATCTCCCGCGGCAGCGGTGACATGTTCTGGATCGGGATGCCGTCAACGCGTAACTCCCTACTCGACCGCCTCCTACCGCGGCCCGGTTGGCTGCGAAAGGCGGTGTGGGCGCTGCCGGACTCCCTGCAACCCGACGCCGCGCACATCGCCTGGGTGCTCGGGATCGACGGTGATGGGACGGTGCGGGCAAACCTCCAGGCCCACGGCGCATCCGTTCACGCGGTGACCGGAGTTCGCGAGCACGGGGGTGTGCTCTATCTCGGAAACCTCGGGGGGGCACACGTCGGAGTCCTGGATCTCGCGACGGCCACCCGGATCGGAGCAGGTCATGGTGGGTGACCGGACCGGCGGCCGAGGGAACCGCCCGCTACTGGCCTGCATCGACATGGCCGGCACCTGCATCACCGATGAGGGGCTCGTGCTCAGCGCCTTCGCACGCGCGCTCGGGCGGCTCGGCGAGCCCGCAGATGCTGCCGCGATGGAGTACGTCCAGCGCACGATGGGTCAGTCGAAGATTGACGTCTTCACGGCACTCCTCGGCGACGCCGACCGCGGCCGGCAGTGCACCGTGGCCTTCGAGGAGGAGTACGCCGCGAACGCGCACGAGGCCAGACTGATCCCCGGTGCACGCGAGGCCTTCACTTCACTGCGTACTGCCGGCTGCTTGATCTACCTGACGACCGGCTTCTCGGCGATCACGCGCGACCTGCTCATCGAACGACTCGGGCTCGCCGACCTCATCGACGGAGCGCTCTCGCCGCAGGACACCGTCTTCGGACGCGGTCGGCCGCACGCGGACATGATCTGGACTGCCGTCATGGCGACGGGGACACCCGCGATGTCTGATGTGCTCGTCGTCGGCGACACCACGAGTGACATGGAGTCCGGGCGTCGTTCAGGTGCGCGATGGGTGATCGGTGTCCTCACCGGGACCCATGACCGCGCCGCCCTGACGGGAGCGGGAGCAACGGTCGTCGTGGACTCGATCGCCGAGATCCCCACGCTGCAATGAACGGGGGTGACCCGATCCCCGACGCGCAGGACGAGGGATGGACGGGCGAGGGATGGACGACCGTCGACCGGGTGATCGTTGGTGGCATGTGCACGGCCCAGGGCTACTGGAACCTCGCGCCCGATGAGGGTGAGCCCTGGTGCGTCCGGATGCCTGGTGCGCAGGTGTCCGGGCCGGACGCATTCGTGGATCCGTCCGCCTGGGAGCCGCTGCTGGCCATCGCTCACCTGTCGGATCTACACGTCTGCGACAGTCAGTCGCCCGCGCGCGTCGAGATGCTCGACCGGTTCGCGCACCCGCTGACGGGGATCCGATCGTCGCTGGATGATGAGGGCAGGGCGTACCGACCGCAGGAGCCCGCCACCACTCAGGTCCTCGATGCCATGGTGCACGCGGTCAATGCGCTCTCGGCCGCACCCTTCAGCGACCGCCCGATCGACGTCGCCGTCATGACCGGTGACACCACCGACAACGCGCAAGGCAATGAGTTGCAGTGGCTGCTGGACACCCTGGCTGGCCGGCGGGTGACCCCGGACTCGGGTGACCCCACAACCTACGAAGGAGTGGGATCGACCCAGTGGTTCGATCCCGCGTACTGGCATCCAGACGGGGCACCCGAGGGCTGCGACGACGACATCCCGACGGCTCACAATGGCTTCCCCCGCGCACCCGGCTTCCTCGATGCCGCGCGACGTCCTTTCGCGGCCGAAGGTTTGCGTGTGCCGTGGCTCGCGGTCTACGGCAACCACGATGCACTCATCCAGGGCACGGCGGCAATCGACGACGGCTCGATCGATCACGCCACCGGGTCACTCAAGGCGTACTCACTCGACGCAGGGGTGGACCCGCAAGCGGGGCGGGACCTGCTCGACGGGATCGTCGACGAGCGCACGGTGGCGGTACTGACCGCTGCCGCGACGCGGACCGTCACCCCGGACCCGCAGCGCAGACCCTTGTCACGCCTTGACCATGTGCGCGCCCACCTCGCCGACGGCGGACACGGGTTCACCGCGCGCAACGCCGCGGAGGCCACCGCCTACTACCGCCACGACATCGGAGCGGTCACGATCCTCGTGCTCGACACCGTCGTCGAGCACGGCGGCTGGCAGGGCTCACTCGATGAGGTGCAGGTGGCGTGGCTCAGCGCGGAACTCACCGCGACATCCGACCGGTACGTCCTGCTCGCGAGCCACCACACGGCGGCCGATCTCGTGAACGACACGGCCCCGCCCGGTGCCGCACGGCGGGTGCTGCGCGCCGAGGTCATGGGGGTGCTGCTCGACCACGCGAACGTCATTGCGTGGATCAACGGCCACACCCATCGGACGCGCATCACCTACCACGGTGAACCGGCGCGTGGGTTCTGGGAGATAACCGCACCGTCGCTGATCGACTGGCCGCAGCAGGGGCGCATGATCGAGGTACTCCGCCACGGCGCTGATCTCGCCATCGCCTGCACGATGCTCGATCACGCGGGTGTCGTGAGCGGGCGGTGGGACTTCCGGCCATCTGCTGTCGACGACCAGGCCGACGTAGGCGTACGCCGCACACTCGCCGGTCTGTCGCGCGAGTTGTCGGCGAACGCGTGGGCCGCACCGCCCGGTCCGCATGCTCCAGGGGCCCACCCGTTGCGCGGCACGCCCGCGGACCGCAATGCGCTCCTGCTCCTGCCCGATCGCGCGTGACCGGTGCGGCCTGGCCGGCGGTCAACCCACTCCGCAGGCGCTCCGCCAATCGACCTGCGGGTCCACCTGGGCGAGATCGGC
>JBILVH010000012.1:0-16866 GCA_044370555.1 Candidatus Nanopelagicales bacterium | reverse complement strand
GATCGAGGCTGCCGAAAAGGGCAAGGCTTACTCACAGAGCCTGCTGGACAAAGCGGTCAGTCGCGGCAAGATGACCGAGTCGGCGCGCGACGAGGTTCTCGCTCGCATCCATCCGACCACCGACGCAGCAGATGCAGCGGGAGCAGATCTCCTCATCGAGGCGGTCTTCGAGGACACCGCGCTCAAGAAGCGTGTCTACGGCGAGGTCGAGTCCCACCTCGCACCCGATGCACTGCTCGCGACCAACACGTCGACACTCCCGATCACGATGCTGTCCGAAGCGGTCACACGTCCCGACGACTTCATCGGGATGCACTTCTTCTCCCCCGTCGACAAGATGCCGCTGCTTGAGATCGTCGTCGGGGAGAAGACCTCGGACGCTGCGATCGCGAAAGCGATTGACGTGGCCCTCCAGATCAAGAAGACCCCGATCGTGGTCAACGATAGTCGCGGCTTCTTCACCAGCCGCGTGATCGGAACCTTCATGGGCGAAGCGGTCGCCATGCTCGCAGAGGGCGTTCCCGCCGCCAGTATCGAGCAGGCAGGGCTCCAGGCTGGCTACCCGACCGGGCCCCTGGCACTCTTCGACGAGGTCAGCCTGACCCTCGGCAGGCGTATCCGCGAGGAGGCCCGGCAAGCCGCCGAGGCCGCTGGAGTGCGTTTCCCCGACCACCCGTCGAACCCCGTCATCGACTACATGGTCGTCGAGGTCGAGCGCGGCGGACGCTCGGCCGGGGCGGGTTTCTACGAGTATGCGGACGGCAAGCGACTAGGTCTATGGGAAGGGCTGGCAGCGAGATTCGGCGGTACCAATCACGGACTGCCATTCGTCGACATGCAGGAGCGCATGCTCTTCGCAGAGGCGCTCGAGAGCGTCAAGTGCTGGGACGAGGGGGTGTTGCGGTCGGTGCCCGAGGCCAACATCGGATCGATCTTCGGCATCGGGTTCCCACCGTGGACCGGTGGTGTACTGCAGTACATCAACGGCTATGTCGGGGCCACCGGCCGCGGCCCGGCCGGCTTCGTCGCCCGCGCCCACGAACTCGCGGCGACGTACGGCGAGCGCTTCGAGCCACCGGCCAGCCTCGTTGCTCTGGCAGCATCCGGCGGTCGCTACGCCTAGAGTCTCGTCGGTGCAGCGCACCCTCGGCGTCCTTGTCTCGGTCGGCCTCGTCTCGGTCGGCCTTGTCGCCACGGCGCTCACCGGAGTCGCGGCCCCGGTCTTCGGTGCACCCGGACCGACCACCGCGACGGTCTCCGTCGGCGCAGTAGTCGGTAGCCCGGCCGAGACGATCAGGGTCGGCAGCATGATCCTGAACAGCTGCGACATCGGACTCGACCACACCTGGTGCGGCTCAGTGCCTCGGCCCTGGGATCCCGCACGACCCGACCTCGGCACCATCTCCGTCGGCTTCGCCTACCGGCCACCCGCAGCCGACCCCGATCGCATTCCACGCGGAGTCGTGGTCCCGCACGAGGGAGGCCCCGGCTACGCGACCACGGCGTCCGCCGGGTGGTTCGCGGACATGTACGCGGGCGTACTCACGTCACACGCCCTGCTGCTGGTGGACGAACGCGGTACAGGACGAAGCGAGCCTGTGGTGTGCCCCGCCCTGGACGCGGGGCTCATCTCCTACGTGCGTGCTGCCGGCCTGTGCGGCCGGAGCCTCGGTCAGCGTTCTGATCTCTACTCAAGCCGCGAATCAGCGGATGACCTCGCAGCTGTCCTTGATGCATTGGCCATCACGCGCATCGACTTCTACGGTGACTCATACGGCACGTTCTTCGGCCAGGTCTTTGCCGGTAGACATCCGGACCGGCTGCGCACGCTGATCCTCGACGGTGCGTACCCGACCTACGGCGAGAGCGCGTGGTACCCAACCCAGGGACCGGCGCTGCGGCGCGCACTCCGAGTCGTGTGCGCACGCAGTCCGGTGTGCACGCGTGAGGGTGATCCGATGCGGCAGCTCGGCGCACTCCTCGCCCGGGTGCGACGCGATATCGAGACTGTGCGCGCACCCGGCGGCGACGGCCGCATGCACCGCGTTGAGATCTCCGCCCCAGCGCTCGCGGCGGTAGCCTTCAACGCGACCTACCTATCCACTACCTACGAGGAGTTCACTGCCGCCGTACGCGCAGCGCTCAGCGGCGACCTACTCCCGATCGGCCGGTTGATCGCGGAGTACTACTTCAGTGGGGCGACTACGCCAGCACCGGATGAGTACAGCGAAGGCCAAGCCACGGCAGTCAGTTGCCTCGATTACCCCCAGATGTTCGACCTGCGCGCTTCCCTGGACCAGCGCCGAGTGCAGTATGCGGATGCGATTTCCGCGATGCAGCAGCGGCGTCCTGGCATCTACGCTCCGTTCAGCATCAAGGAGTACCTGCGCGCCGGCTGGTCCACACCGCAGATGTGCCTGCAGTGGCCGGAACCGCAACGAGAATTCGGACCTCCGCGTCCGGTCGGTGGGTACGCCCGGATTCCGACGCTGGTGCTGTCCGGTGAGATCGACACGATCACGACCGCTGCTGAGGGCGACCTAGTGGCCGAGCAGATCCCCGGGGCTAGGCACATCATCGTTGCCAACACCACGCACGTCACCGCGGGCGCAGGAGGCGCTAGTTGCGGGGCGTACCTCGTTCGCCAGATGATTCGCAGTGCGAATGCCTCCACGGTGGACGACTCATGCGCCAGAGCGATCCCGCCCCTCGTCGCACTCGGCGCGTTCCCCGAGACTCTCACCGGCCTCACCGGCCTCACCGGCTGGCGACGCATCGCACGCGGGGCGGTCGCTACGGCGGCCGACGTCGTCCGCCGTCTCGACCAGTCCTGGGTCGGCTACGGCCCAGGGTTGCGCGGCGGCACGTGGACATGGGACGGGCGGGTTCGTCTCGACGCGGTGCGCTTCGTCAAGGATCTTCCGGTGACCGGCTCGGTGGCCGTGCCCGACGGTGTGCACTTCGCACGGTTGTCCGCGCCCGGGGTGGACCTCATCACCGCAAGGTGGCGACGGGACCAGCGCACAGCGCGGGTCACAGTGCGCATCGACGAGCGGACGTACGCAACCCGCGTGGCAGTCACCTAGCCGGTGCAACCACCGCGCCGGTCAGCGTAGGCTGACGGGATGCTCCTCGAGTCAACGGTGACCACCCTGGCGGGGATCTCCTTCCCGACCTTTCCCACGATCACCGTGGGGCCTTTGCGCATCATGACCTTCGGGCTCTTCGTAGCTCTCGGCGTGATAGCGGGCATCTACATCGCGGCCCGGCGCAATGTGCGCTTCGGTATTCCGCGCTCCGAGACGGAGAAGGTCGGCATAATCCTGGTCGGCATCGGCCTTGTCGGAGCCCGGATCCTGTGGGTCCTGACCCACCTTGAAGAGATCAAGTCCCCGATCGACGTGATCGCCGTATGGGACGGTGGACTTCAGTTCACCGGTGGCTTCGTCACCGCCATCGTGATCGCCCCGCTCCTGACCCGACGATGGCCCAAGGGTCAACGCTGGAACCTCCTAGACGGTGCGGTTCTCGGCTTGGCCGTCGGCCAGGCGATCGGTCGCATCGGATGCGTCGCAGTCGGGGAGCATCTAGGTGGACCCACGACATTCTTCCTCGGCTGGACCTACACCGGTGGGATCACGGTCGAGGGTCCACTCGTGGTCGGACAGACGTACCACAACACGGCGCTGTACGAGATCCTCTGGCTTGTCCCCATCATCTCCCTGCTCCTGTGGCAGGACCGGCGGGGTACCCGACCCGGTGTGATGGCTGCGACCTTCGCGATCTGCTACGGCATCTGCCGATTCGGTACCGACTTCCTGCGCACCTACGACGAACGCCTCTGGGGGCTCACCGGTGCACAGTTCATGTGCATCGGACTCACCCTGTTCGGCCTGCTCGTCCTGTGGTGGGTCACGCGGGGGCCGGCCGGCCGTGCGCTGGCTGCGGAAAGCGGGGACCCGTCAGTGACCGAGGGTGGCAGCGATCTGAACGGTGACGCAGAGTCGGTCGTCGAGGGGGATGATGCGGCAGCGCCCGCCGAGGAGTCCGCCACCGATCGGAGGGATTAGCACCCATGTGCATGCAATGCGTGTCTACCGCAGCTTCAGCCGCACCCGCGTTCGCCGCAGCACTTGCTGCCCTGGGCGGACTGACCCTGAAGCATCGGCGGGATGAACGCCGGACCGCGAACCCTCATTCGAATGGAACCACCGAGACGACATCGGCCTGATAGGTGATGCGCAGGACTCGTTGGACCCACCGCACGACGCTCCTCGCCGTGGCAGGTCTGGCCGCGGCAGCGGTTCTTGTCGGGCCAGCCGCCGCGGATGACGTGCGACCGGCGGCGACGCCTGATTCGCTCACTCCTCGCGGATGGGTCAACCAGATCGGAACCTTCGCCTACCTCACGGCACCGGACTACACGGGACTTGCTCCGATCAGGTCAGTCGTTGATGATGCAACTATCGGGCTCGGAACCTTCAACAACCTGTCCGGCGAACTGATCATCGTGAACAGCACCATCTATCGCGTGGGTATTGACGGTCGGCCGCAGATCGTCCCCGGTCATCGCACGTCCCCTTTCGTCCAAGCCATCAGGTTCACACCGCAACGAGAGATGGCAATCCCCCGTGGCACGCAGTGCTCACAGTTGGCACCACTCATCGATCAACTCGCGGCGACCGACCGCGGTGTCGTGGCTGTGCGCATAACCGGTACCTTTCGCCGACTTCAGACCCGGAGTGTTGCGGGCCAGCGCAAGCCCTATCCGGCGCTGGCCGACGTGATCGCCTCGCAAACGGTGTTCACGCTAGATCGAACAGCGGCCACTCTGGTGGGCTTCCGCACAGGGACCGACCTGGCGGGCATTGGTGCTCCGGGCCTGCATCTCCACGGTGTAACGAATGATCTACGTGGTGGTGGCCACGTATTGACCTGCGCAGCGGGGAAGGGTGTCCGGCTTGAAGTGCAACGTGCGCGTGGTGTGCGAACCCTCGGCTAGCTGACGGTCACACCGCGGCGTAACGGCAGCACGCACAACGCCTGCACGACGCTCAGGGCGGCCAGAATGCTGAAGACAAGCGGCCAGGAGCGCGTTGCACCGATCAAGGCGCCGAACAGCACGGGACCGAGCGCACCGAGTGTGTAGGCGATTGAGAATGCCAGTGCTGTCAGGGTTGCGGAGCTATCGGGACTCGCGGCGTACTCCGAGAGCAGGACGACACCAAGGGCGAACGCACCACCGAGCCCGATGGCATTGAGCGCGATCACCGGCCAGGTCAGGAACGTCGGAGCAAAGGCGATTACGAGCAGGCCCACGGCCGTCGCACCGCTCGCGAAGACATAGAGCGGTCTGCGATCACGCATCCGTTGAGCGATGCGCGGGAGCACGAGGGCGCCGATGATCTGGGCGGTCGTCGAGAATCCGAGCAGGAAGCCCGCCTCGGCCTGGGTCCAACCACGTTCGTCGTACGAAGGGGCCATCCAGGCAAGGAGGCTGTAGAAGACGATCGAATTCAGCCCGAGGTACATCGCGAGGGCCCACGCCGCTCCGCTGCGCCAGGGCAGTGACGCATTGGGCCGCACGTAGTCGGCCCCCTTCACCACGGGGAAACGCAGAGCGACAACCAGCCACAAGGCAGCAGCCGCACCGGCGGGTACCGCCCACAGTGCGAGGGCGAGCGGCCAACTCCCGACGAAGTGGTACAGCGGCACACTCACAGCGCTACCCACAGCGGCTCCGAACATCTGCGCACCCGTGTAGGAGCCGGTCGCCGAGCCCATCCGCTGCGGGAACCACTCCCGCACGAACGACGGTGCGAGGCCAGCGCCCACCGCAATGCCAGCCCCGGCGAGCAGTGCGGAAAGCGCGAGCATCACCGGTACTCGCTCGGCCAGCAGTCGCAATGCGGTGCCAGCGGTCACCAGAGTCATGGCCGCAGTCACCGCCCAGGTACGCCCGATGATCGCGGCTATGCGTGGAACCAGGGGCGCCAGGGCGCCCATGCACAGCACCGGGATCGTCGTCACGACGCCGATAGCTGCATCTGACCAATTGATCGACGACTGAACATCTAGTGTGAGCGGCGGCACCGATGCGATCGCGGGGCGCAGGTTCAGCGCTAGGAGGACCAGCGTCGCGAGTGCCAAGATGGCATTGGGCCGTCTCCCGGAGACGACGTCCTGCGCGCGCACTTCGGACAGCCTGCCACAGCATCGCGCTGAACCGTGCAGGCGGGCCTGCACCAGCGTGTGCAGTGTTAGCGTTAGCGGTCCCCACCCCACGCAGCGATCCAGGAGGCCCGCGTGCACAGACATGCCATCGCAGCGGAAGGCACGGGGGGAGCTGAGGTCCTCGTCGAGGTCGATGACACCCTGGCCTCCCCCGGGCCCGGTCAGGTGCTGGTGCGAGTGCGGCTGGCCGGCGTCAACTTCTGGGACGTCATGCAGCGTCGCGGTGCTGTTCCGCTGCCCCCGGACCGGATACCCGGGGTGGAGGGGGTCGGCATCATCGAAGCGGTGGGGGATGGGGTCACATACGCGCCGGGCACACGGGTCGCGTGGAGCAAGGTCCCCTCAAGCTACGCCAATGTGGTTCTGGCGCCCGCGAGCAGCTTCGTGCCCGTACCCGATGCCATGTCGGATGAGCAGGCGGCCGGCTTGATCATGCAGGGAGTGACCGCCGAGTACCTCTCCAGCGCCACGACGTCGCTGGGTGCCGGTGACACGGCAGTCGTCACGGCGGCGGCCGGTGGTGTCGGCCGGCTCCTGACACTGATGCTGCGCGCACGCGGTGCACGCGTGATCGGCGTGGTCGGAAGCGAGCGCAAGCGTGCTGTGGCGGTAGCGGATGATGTTGTCGTCGAGTCCGCCGACACGGTCGCTGACGTCCGCACCCTGGCACCGGCCGGGGCGCAGGCGGTCTTCGATGCGGCCGGCGGCGACGTGAGCCCGTTATTCGGCATGTTGGCCCCGCGCGGCATCGTCGTGATCTACGGAGCAGCTAGCGGTCCGGTCGGCGAGATAGCCGCGAGTGTCCTCGCAGGCGGATCCTTCTACGTGACGCGAACGGCAGGCCGGGACTACACGTCCGCGCCCGGTGAGTGGGAGTCACGTGTGGCCGCTGTCTTCGCCGCCGCAGTTTCCGGCGAGCTCACCGCGGATATCAGTCGGGTGGCCGCTCTGGGTGAGGCTGCTGATGTTCATCGTGCACTCGAATCGCGGGCGACGACGGGCAAGATCCTGCTGCGCCCCTAGCCGAGAAGGGCTCGCACATCATCGATCGTGCCGCGCTGGGCGATCACCTTCCGTCCGCGCGCGAGAAGGCGCGGGTTGTCGATGGCTAGCAGTCCGGTCACGTGATCCTCGTCCCCGTAGGCGATGGCGCTCTCCGAGAGCACGACGTCGTGATCACCTGCATGGCCAGCGAACTGGATCTTGTGGTTGTACTGGTCCGACCAGAAGTAGGGCACTGCCTCCCACTCCACCGACTCTCCACACAAGGTCGCCGCAACGACCTGCGCCTGATCGAGTGCGGCTTGCCACTGCTCAACGCGGACATGCAATCTCGTGGACACATTGGGCCACCTCGCGACGTCGCCCACCGCCCACACACGCGAGCGACTCGTGCGTCCGGAGCTGTCACAGACCACGCCGTCCTGGACCGTGACCCCTGACCCATCGAGCCACCCCGTGGACGGCACTACGCCGACCCCGACTATAACCACATCGCCTGAGACAATCCCGCCGTCCGCAAGATGCACCTGATCTCCTACGACACGATCCACGCCGCAGCCGCACCGGATGTCGACGCCGCGATCCCTGTGCAGCCCGGCAATGCGTTCACCCGCCGACTCACCCAGTACGCGGGCCAGCAGTGAAGGAGCTCCTTCCAGCACGGTGACCTCATGTCCAAGGGTGCGCGCTACTGCGGCCACCTCCAGACCGATGAAACCGCCGCCGACAACGACCACACTGCCGGCCGCAGCCAGTCGCGCACGAAGTGCGACGGCATCATCGACGGTTCGCAGGTAGCAGACGCCCGTCCCGAAGGCGTCGATTCGCCGGGCGTCCGCGCCCGTTGCGATCACGACGTCGCGCGCGTGGATCGTGCTCCCGTCAGACAGCGCAACCGACGCATCGTCGGGCGACAGGGCGACGGCGCGCACCCCGAGCCGCAGGTCGATTCCGAGGTCGTCTCCATCGCGGAGGAGTGCGGTATCAAGTGGCGCAGTCGCACCGACCAGAACATCCTTTGACAGCGGTGGCCGGTCGTAGGGGGGGACGTCCTCCGCACAGACCATGGTGATCGACCGGGCATCACCACGCTGTCGCAGGGCCCGCGCCACGGTGACGCTCGCTAGGCCGCCGCCCACGAGCAGAAGGTCGGTCACTCGGTGACTGTAATCGCCTGCACGGGACAAGCCGCGACGGCGCGGCGGACCTCGTCGATAGCCGGTCCGTCTACGGTCTCGACGAGTACCTTCACCTTGCCGGTCTCCTCATCGAAGTCGAAGAAATCAGGTGCCTCGACCATGCAGTTCGCGTAGGCCTTGCAGGTCCGCAGATCTACGTGTATCTCCATATCGCCTCCAGACGTCGCGCTGTCCTGACCTTGGTGAATACCTACACGGGGGGAGCGATGAACAGTCCGCTGTCAACCGGACCGAGGAAGGGTTCCGGCTTGCGCGCGCACGCCGTTCCCCACTGATCAGACCACTCGGGGATGGTCGGGTGCACGCGCGGTTGCCACGCCGACCAGTCGTCGATGTACTGCAGTGCTGTCGTGTATTCGGCGACATACCCGGAACGGTCGGTGAAGTAGGCGAAGGTGTTGTCGCCGGGGCCATGCCGACCCGGTCCCCATACGCACTCTTCTCCGGAGCGCATCAAGCGCCCGCTCGCCCTGAGGTACTCGTCGATTCCACGGGTCTCGTAGGCAACGTGATTGATGGTCGGATGCGTTCCTCGGGCGATCGCCAACGTGTGGTGCCAAGGACTATCGGCCGCCAGAAAGCACATGAGATCAGCGAGACGGTCCGATAGGCGCAATCCCAGTACACGGCAGTACCAATCGGTCAGAGCCTCGAGGTCCGGAGTGTTGAAGACGACGTGCGAGAGTTTCCCTGGCAACCACTCGCGCTCCTGCAATTCGCGCGAGGCGACCGGATCCACCGACGAGGCGATTTCGACGGTGCGGCCTTCTAGGTCGAACAGTCGCAGTCCGTAGCCACCGCCCGGCAGGCCGACGATCTCGCCCGGTTCTTGGAAGACGTGCACCCCGAGGCCCCGGAGGTGGGCTGCGTACGCATCGACATCCTCGGGGGTCGGGACCGCGAAGGAGATCAGGTCCATGCGCGCCGCGTCGGCCCGACGCAGGCGAAGGATGTACGGATCCGCCGTGGCCACCGCGCCGAGGAAGGCGACGTCGCCATCGGTCGCTCGTTCGACGAGACCCCAGGAGTCCCGGTAGAACTCAAGCTGGTCCTCGAAGTTCGGGACGCCGAGGGCTACGTACCGTACGGCCGTGATTCGACACTTCATGTCACCCTCCCAGGGGTTCGGGGTCGGTCGGTGTCCGGTAGCCAAGGTCGGATGCGTAGACGTCGGTCCGCCGGTTTGCCATGGGATCTATACCCGCACCGCGATGGCGGGCGCGGTTGACGTCCTCGAGGTCGAGGGTCGCCACGACGAGATCCTCTTCGGTCGGGGACAGCGGTCCGATGATCGCGTGCCCGTACGGATCGGTCACGATCGATCGGCCTAGGAAGGTGTGGTTGGCCGTGCTCCCCACCTGGTCAGCACACACCATGAAGACCTGGTTGAGGTTCGACTGGACCAAAGCGCCGTCCACCTGCCCGATCCGGCCCTCCGTCGGGGTGGATCGGTCGAACCCGCCGGTCCACGCCGTGGGTACGGCGATCACCTCGACCCCGCGGAGCGCGTGGATCCGCACCGTCTCGGGGAACCGGAGGTCATAGCACACCAGCACGCCGATCCGCGCTCCCACGATGTCGATGACCGGCAGTCCGCGATCACCGGGTGTGAAGATGCCCTGCTCGGCCCCGAACAGGTGCAGCTTCCGATACACCTCGACCACAGTGCCGGCCGGATCGATGACGGCTGCGGAGTTGAACAGCTTCGAGCCCCGGCGCTCGGCGAACCCCGCGACGACCGCCACCCCGTGGCGGCGGGCACTCGTCGTCCAGGCCCGCAGGCACGGACCCATGTCATCGACTGACTCGGCGCAATCGACCAGGCCCGGATGGGCCGGGTCGTACGACGTGCTCACCAGTTCGGGCAGGACCACCAGGCCGGCTCCCCCGGCCGCCGCTCGCTCGATCCGGTCGACGGTCATCTCCGCATTGGCCGCGGGATCCAGGTGTTGTGCGGTGCACTGGACCACCGCGACCGAAAGGACCGTCATCGTGTCGTCACCGCGGCAGCGGGAAATCTCCCGATGCGACCGCATCGATGACATCGAGCCCGCCGACATCGAAGAAGGCCATGATGCGGCACGGGCAACCTTCGCCCCCTTCGATCTTCCAGGGGAACGCACCGATGATGCAGCGCTTGTTGAGGACCGCCTCGATGTCACCGCCGACATTCTCGGCGTGGATGCAGCCCGCCGGGAAGGCGAGGTAGTGCATCGGGAAGAGGTCCTCCTTGATCCGGCGACCCGACAGATGATGTGTGTACTCGTACTCGCCGAAGTACTCCAGGCAGGTCATCCCGACGTGCTCCTCGAACCGCTTTGCGATGTCGGGGCGCATGTGCCGGATAGTCGTGTTCATCGGGTGATCGCCGGATCCCGCGTCGATCCCCCACCATGCGAGTTCCATATCCATCATCCACTCGGCCAACTCCAGGCCACCACCGGGATGCATGGTGAAGTAGCGGACGAGATCCTGCTGCGGCTGCCCGGTGTAGTAGCGGTGATAGCCGGTGTGGATTATCAGGATGTCGCCCTTCTTCACCTCAACCTTCGAGGTGATGTGCTCCGGCTTGATGATGTCCCAGTCGCCCACCTGATCGGATACATCAACGATCACACCCTCGTGGATCAACTTGGTCAGCGGCAGCGACGCCATGTCCGCACCGCCGTCGGCGGCATGGATCGGGCCATCGAGATGCGTACCCGTATGCAGGCTGGTCTCGATGCGCTGTGAGACGATCCGGTTGGTCTGCAGAGTCTGGGTGTAGTAGATCTTGCAACCGGGATAACCAACCCAGCCGGGAGTGTGCATACCCCACGAATGCGACAAGTCAACGATCTTCATGCTGGGTACATTCCTCTCGTCAGCGCAATCAGCGCATGATCCTCAGTGATGCGACATCGGTGATCGTGGTGCCCCGTCCGAGTCGGACGGCTTCATTGACCAGGTGGTACGCAAGGACAAGGTCCTGTTCGACGCTGCCGATCGACTTGAACAACGTACGCCCCTTGTGCGGGGGCAGCGGATCCTGCTCCAAGTAGTCGCCAAGGAGGATCGCGCTGGCGGGATTCCAGCCCTCCTCGGTCGCCTCGATGCAATCACCGGACTCGTGGGTCGCATCGACCGTGTCGACGACGACTTCGGCGGCGTCAAGGAAGACGCTGCCGCGCAGTTCGCGGTGCACCGGCATGGTGGAGCCGATTGCGGCAATGAACTGGGCTGCACCGAGGCCCTCGGCCCCGAGGAAGGGGGTGTGGTGTGAGGAGGTCGCCACGTAGATCACATCGGCGTTGTCCATCACCGCATCCTGGGAGTCCCGTGGCGTGACCGTCACTCCGGTCTCCTCCGACATGGCCTCGGCGTACGACTCACGATTGGCAGCCGTCGGACTGAAGACCGCAGCCTCCGCCACGGTGAGGGCGCCCGCCAGCGCACGAAGCCCCTCCTTGGCCTCCTCACCGCTTCCGATCACGCCCACGCGCACAGCACGATCCTCCGCCCAGTGCGCGGCCGCCACGGCCGCCATGGACGCGGTGCGCAGGCCGGTGATCCGTCGACCGTCCACTGTGCCGATCGGATCCCCGGTCGACTGACGGAACAAGTGGATGTGATAGCGCACGCGCTGTCCGACTCGGTGGAACTCCTTGTAGCCGAGGAGATCCAACTCGTCGATGAGACCGGCGAGGATGCGCATCCACGAGATTGAGCCGTTGACCTGGACGCGCCCGGTCTTCGTGCCACCGGCACGCGACAGTCTCGCCGTCTCGGCTGCCGCCGCCAGCCCGACCTTGGATGTGGCTAGGGCGTCGACGTCGTCGGGACCGAGCAGGAGCAGCGGTGCGACATCGTTCACGAAGGGTTCCTCCCGGCGTAGAAGAGCAAATCATCGTCACTGGTGACGTCCAGACCTGAGGCTACGGCCGCACTGCGCAGCGTCGACATCTGCGCGGCGCTGATGCGCATGTGCGGCTGACGGATCGGGCCGCCGTTGTAGCCGTTAAGCCACGCCTGGTACTTCCAGTGCATTCTCGGGACCAGTCCCGTATTTGCCACCAGCGGAGTGCACACGGCGGCATGGGCGCGGCGAGCGGGTGCGAGCCGCCAATACAGAGCCATACCGTCGTCCCACGTCGCCGGATCGCTCAGCAGCGTCAGCATGCGCGGCACATTCGGGCCCATCCATTCGTAGTTGGACGTTCCCATGAAGGACATACCGTAGTTGCGGACCCAGGCGGGTGCATTGAACTCCAGCGGGTCGGTGACGACCACTTCGCCGTTGAAGCGCTCAAAGACCGCGGCAATACCCCCGACTCCGGGGCCACCCACCTCGTTCTTGATGCCGATGACCTGGGGGATCTCATCGACCATGCGCTCAAGCAGCGAGATCGGGAATCCGGCCGGGTGTAGTCGCCCGAAATTCCATTGATCCATCGCGAAGATGAAGACTCCGAGTCCGACCTGGGCCACCGCGCGAGTGAACTCGAACACGTCATCTGTCGACGGCGGATTGTAATAGAGCGGATAGGAAGGCATCACCAGGTCGACGCCAGCGGCGAGTGCATCACGCGTTGAGGCGACCGTGTCATCCAACGTGGGCTGTGACGCCTGCAGGATCGTAATGAGGTCATCCCCAGCCTCGTCCACGACGATCCGGGTGAACTCCGCCATCTCATCTAGCGTGGTGCCTGCTTCGGAGACGATGAGCACGGCGGACATCCCATGCTCCTTCTCACGGTTGACGTCGAAGCGGATCGCCGTTTCGTTGAGCTTGGCCAGGTCAGAGGTAAAGGTCGGCTGCACACACCCGGCGCACCCCTTGAGGTCTTGTAGCGCCCACGCGCGAGCATCACCGGTGCCGTACTTAGCCATGCTGCCTCCGCTCGAGCGATTCGATGTCGATCAAGTCCGTGAGTGCGACCTTGAGATCCTTCGACGCGAGCAGGATCGGATCTTGTAGTTCGAGGTCCTTCTGCACCGGCACCCACTCTGAGATCAAGTCACCCACCAGGACGACCGGGAGGTGGCCGAGGTGGCGCGCCACCATCGTGGCGACCGAGATCACCTCGCTCGCGTCCTCATCATCCGCTGCGGCCACGATCAGCACCGGCGGCTCGCCGTGGACCTGGGCCCGGTGGCTCATCGCCGCCGTGCTGAATCCCTCGTCGTCGCCCTTGACCACGAGCGTGTCCCACCCCACCGCCACGAACTCGTCACAGGCCTCGCGGAGAGCGGCACCGTCACTCCATACGAGGGTGCCGCCGGCGAGCACCTCAGCGGCCGCCCGAGCGGCTGCACCGCCGGCGCCCATCGGGTGACCGACCACTATCGGGCCGGTCATTGGTCGTCACCCTCCGGACCGAGCGGCGTCTCGAGTCCCTGGCCGACGGTCAGCGCATCCGACCAGGTCAGAGCTTCCAGGGCGAGTGCGTCCAGCCTGATCGCGCGGTCTTGGCCCGCCGACCGGATCTCCAAGCGCTCACCGTTGCGGGTGCGCACCTTGCGAACCGTCACGGTTGCGAACTCATTGGAGATGACCAGGACTTCGGCGTCATCGGTCACAGGAGGATCCGGAGCTGGGGGAAGTCGATCAACACCTCGTCGAGGACGGCCCACCGGCGCAACAGCCGCAGGCCCTCCGGGCGTCGCACGATGGTGTCGAAGCGTTCAGCTGTGACGTACTTCGGCATATCGGACTGGCGTACGCCGACGAGCAGCACATTGCTGCGCACGTCATAGACGTTCGGATCGTCAGTCACGCGCACACGTACACCGGAGACGAAGTGACGGAAACGCACCGGGGGATTCTCAGCCCACGACAACTCGTAGAGGTCCGGGTCGAGTCGCTTGAACCATTGGGACGTCAGGGACCACTTCGACTCGTCGATCAACATCGACCGCTCGTCGTAGTGCGGTGCGAATGGGCTGTCCGGGGTGCGGGGCACCGGCACCTGGTAGGTGAAGTCCGGTTCCACGAGGTCCGCCCACTCCCAGTAGCGCCGGGCGTCGGCCAACTCCGCCTCGAAGGCTAGGAAGAGGTCGACCTCTCGATGGACATCGAGGGATGCGAACGGTGCGAGCGGCGGCGGGGTGGTCGTGGTCATTCGTCGACGCCCATCAACTCGTTCCAGCGACGATGGAACGCACGCAATGTGTTCTCGGTGCGATCGCCGTCGATGACCCGGCCCGGCCACCCGAGGTCCGCGGGGGCCGGCTTGTGATGGAGTCCGCCGCGGTACACCACGGGGCGTGTCCGCGCATAGTCCCCGGACGACGCCTCGGAGATCCCCACGAAGTTCTCGGTGTCGTCGAGTTCGAACATGCCCGACGGCCCATTCGTGCGCAGGTACGCGAGTGACGACAGGCGCTTCCACTCCTCGTCGGCGCCCTTCGGCACGAGGAGGAACCAGACCTGCTCGCTATGGGTCGCGGAGATCGGGTACCGCATGGTGATGCGGAAGTACCGTGCGTGAAGCTCCGGGCCGTCGACGTTGGTCTTGAAGTTCTCGATGAAAGACATGTTCGGGAACACCGAGCCGTGGAAGACCGACAGGCATGACATCGTGTCGGCCTGCTCCGGGGTTAGGTTCCTCTCGAAGCTCGCCCACATGTCCTTGGGGTAGCCCCAGAACTGGCGCCCCTCGACCTCGACCGGCAGTCGCTGAACGCGCACGGTGTGGCCGTTTCCGCAGTCGACGGTGCGTCCGGTGAACCGCGGCTTGAGCGTGTCGGTGAGTTTCTCGAGATCCTTGGGGGTCGCGAAGAGGCCCAACTCGACGGCAGTCGCATGCGTGATCATCGTGTGGTAACCGTCACCCGAGAGGTTTTCGCCTTCGGTCTTCCAGTTCGCCCGCACGATATTGCGCACCGGCGTACCGACGACCTCCATACCGTCGTCGAACTTGCCCATGATGGCTTCGAGGTACCACGTCACATCGCCGAGGTACTCACGCAGCGGCGGCGCCTGCGGATCCCAGGTCGCGAAGATCAGCCCGAGGACAGAGTCGACCTGGGCCGGCTCGAAGAGCGGGAAGTCGGACTTGTCGAAGTCGCGGCCGAACACATCCGGCTGGAACGTCACCCCGCGCAGCTCACCGGTATTGGCGAAGGTCCACCCGTGGTAGGAGCATCGGTAGTGCGACGCATTGCCCTCATCCGCCCGGCACAGCGGGACACCGCGGTGGCGGCAGGTGTTCAGGAAGACCCGGACGCATCCGTCCTCCCCGCGGGCGACGATCACCCGGTCGCGGCCCATCTTCCGGGTGACGTAGTCACCAGGTTCGGGAATCTCGCTCTCGTGGGCGAGGAACTGCCAGCAGTGCTTGAAGATCCGGTCCATCTCGGTGAGGAAGACGTCCTCGTCACCCCATGACCGGCGATAGACGGTCACCGCCGAATCCATCTCATCCACCTCCTATGGCGCCTGGCCCGGTCTGCCCGCTCCCCATGTCCGCCCTGACCCATCTTTGTCTTCTGTATGACAGAGATCAAGCAGTTACGGAATCTAGTGTATTAGTATGACAAATACAAGCGCCTGGCCTACGCTGGGCCGGTGACCGCACTACATGGCCGACTCGCCTGGCCCCGACCCGATGAACTCGATGCGCCCGCCCGCGAGGTGTACGACGCCATCGCCGGCGGTCCGCGCGCACGCGGAGTCCGGCTCTTCCGCATGACCGACGACGAGGGCCGACTCGAGGGCCCGTTCAACTCAATGCTGGTTGCGCCGAGCGTGGGGCTGCCGCTCCAGGAACTCGGTGCTGCGATCCGCTACCGCAGTGGCCTCACCGATCGGGTCCGCGAGATCGCGATCCTCGCGGTGGCCGTGCATCACCACTGCGAGTACGAGTGGTACGCCCACGTGGCGGTCGGTCGGGCCTGCGGGATGACCGATGAGGAGTTCGACGCGATCCGCGCGGGCGTGCCCGCACCGTCCTTCGACCAGGCGGAACAGGCAGCATTCGCCGCCTGCCGGTCCCTGCTGGTGAATCGCTCCTTCACTGATGAGGAGGCAACGGAGTTCACCGCCGCCCTTGGTACGACCGCGATCACCGAACTCACTGTGCTCATCGGCTACTACCAGACTCTGCAGCTCCTCATCGGTGCCTGGGCGGCGCCGCTGCCCACCGGGGTCGCACCGGTGTTCACCCAAGCGAGCGGCGAGGACCCGGGACGATGACGATCGAGGAGGGTATGGCCCTGCCCCGGGTGGGGCAAGGTTCACTGACCGACCAGACCACCAGAGCGTTGCTCGATGCCATCCTCGAGCGGCGCTTCGCCGACGACCGGCTCCCCGCCGAGCCCGAACTCGCCGAGATGCTCAACGTGAGCAGGACGACGATCCGGGCCGCGCTGCAGGCCCTTGAGCGGCTCGGCATGCTCAGTCGTGCACCGGGTCGCGGCACCGTGATCAGGCCGCACGTCGGGCGCGAAA
>JBILVH010000148.1:0-5009 GCA_044370555.1 Candidatus Nanopelagicales bacterium | reverse complement strand
GGAGCGCGGTACTTTCCGCGGGTCTCAGTGCCTACGGCCTACCGCTCGGTGAGGCTTTTCAACTGCGGGACGACGTCCTCGGCGTCTTCGGCGATCCGGACGTGACGGGTAAGCCCGCGGGCGATGACCTCCGCGAGGGCAAGCGCACCGTCCTCATCGCGACCGCGATGGAGCGTGCGTCGTCTGCGCAGGCCGAAAGCCTGCGCAGCGGGCTCGGCGATCCCGGACTCGGTGCGGACGGCGTCACCGAGCTCAGGGCGATCATCGAAGACACCGGTGCGCGGGCGGAGACCGAGGCTGCGATCGACTCCCTCTTGACCTCCGCACTCGATGCCCTGCACCGCATGTCGCTGCCCGAGCCGACGGCCTCGGTGCTCGAAGGACTTGCGTTCGCCGCCACCCGCCGCAGCCTCTAGGTTGTCTGGAATGGGCCTGCTTCCGCGTCGACACCTGCGCACGACCACGGGGGCGAGCGATGACGTCGTCGTCGTAGGGGCCGGGCTGGCCGGCCTGTCCGCTGCAATGCGCCTCGCCGGATCGGGCCGTTCCGTCACCGTCGTGGAACGCGAGTCGGTGCCGGGTGGGCGGGCGGGCCGCATCGACATCACTAGACCCGACGGGACATACCGGTTCGACACGGGACCGACCGTTCTCACGATGCCGGATCTCATCGCCGACGCCTTCGACTGCCTCGGCGAGACCATGTCGGACTGGCTGACGCTGAAGCCGGTCGCCCCGCTCTACCGATCGTTCTATCCCGACGGCTCCGTCCTCGACGTCCACGCTGACGTCGATCGGATGGCCGAGGAGATCGCAACGGTGATCTCCCCCGCCGAGGCAGCGGGCTATCGCAAGTACGTCGACTTCGTCTCCGAGCTCTACCGCTACGAGATGACCGACTTCATAGACCGCAATATCGACTCGCCGTTCGACCTGCTCACCCCGAACCTCGCCCGCCTCGTCGCCATCGGCGGGTTCCGGCGGCTTGCGCCGAAGGTCCGCGAGTACCTCAAGGACCCTCGCACTGAGCGAGTGTTCTCCTTCCAGGCGATGTACGCCGGCCTCTCGCCGTACGACGCCCTCGCGATCTACGCGGTCATCGCGTACATGGACTCCGTCGCCGGGGTCTACTTCCCCGAAGGTGGGATGCACGCCGTCCCTCAGGCGATGGCTGCCGCTGCCGCACACCACGGGGTGACCTTCCGCTACGACACCGAGGTGACGCGGGTCGAGACGCAGGGCTCCCGCGCCATCGCGGTGCACACGGCCGACGGGGAGCGGATCCCCGCCGACGCCGTCGTCCTCAACCCCGACCTGCCCGTCGCCATGCGCGACCTGCTTGGCCGCGAGCCCTGGGGCGTACGCCGACTGCGCTACTCACCGTCCTGCTATCTCCTCCTCGCTGGTAGCACGCGCACCTATTCGAAGATCGCGCATCACAACATCCACTTCGGCCGATCATGGAAGGGCGTGTTCCGCGAACTGATCGACGAGCAGCGGCTCATGAGCGACCCGAGCCTGCTCGTGACGAACCCGTCCCACTCGGACCCGGCGCTGGCCCCGCCCGGGAAGCAGGTCTACTACGTGCTCTTCCCGACCCCGAACATGGACGCCGACATCGATTGGGAGAAGGTCGGGCCGCGCTACCGCGACCACGTCGTCGAGACCCTGGAGTCACGCGGCTACGTCGGCTTCGGTGATGCCATCGAGGTCGAAGACACCACGACACCGCTCGACTGGGAGCGCCGCGGGATGGAGCGCGGGGCGCCGTTCGCATCCGCACATTCCTTCCTGCAGACCGGGCCGTTCCGCCCCGCCAACATCTGGGGAGACAACGTCGTCTTCACCGGATCCGGCACGGTGCCGGGGGTCGGAGTACCCATGGTGCTGGTCTCCGGCCGCCTCGCTGCGGAGCGCATCACGGGTCCGGATCCGGGCTATCGCAGTCGCGCCGCCCGCTGGTAGCGCCCCGCGAATCGCGCACGCTTCGACGACCGACCGCTGCGCGGATCCCGTTACGCTGAGCACATGACGTCCCCGTCCGTGCGTCCGGACTCCATGCCGGTCGTGCTGGCGCGGCACGGACTTCCGGGATTCATCGGCTCAGCGCTGCTCGGCCTCGGCGCCCTCGGCGTGGGCTGGCTGCCCCTCAATACGGGCGTCGTCGACTGGGTGTACGTAGAACTCCTACGCGGGACGACCGTGGGGCAGATCCTGTCGCGCGTCCTGGTCTTCATCGGTGTGGCGCTGCTGCTCCAGGCCTGGCTCGTCCTCGGCTACGACCTGATGGGTGGCCTGTACCTCCGGGTCACCACGATCTGGGTGCTCCTGACGACGTGGTCGCTCCCGCTGCTGCTCACACCACCCCTGTTCAGCCGCGATGTCTACTCGTACTTCGCACAGGGCAAGTTGATGGACGCGGGGTACGACCCGTACACCACGGGTGTATCGGTGGTTCCCGGATGGTTTCAGGACGGCGTCGATCCGATGTGGGCCGAGTCTCCGACGCCGTACGGTCCAGCCTTCCTGCTGATCGAGCGCGGGGTCGCCAACTTCGCCTCGGACCAACCCGCCCTGTCCGCGTGGATCTTCCGCGGGGTGGCGCTCGTCGGCCTTGCCCTCATGGCGTACTACGTCCCCCGGCTGGCCTTCCTCCACGGGATCAACCCGGACCGGGCACTGTGGCTCGCGGTGCTCAACCCACTCGTCATCATGCACTTCGTCGCCGGCGCCCACAACGACGCACTCATGGTGGGCCTCGTCGTCGCGGGCCTCGCGCTCGCCGCCGAACACCGCCCCGTCCTCGGCGTGATCGCCGTCGCACTCGCCGGGTCCGTCAAGCCCATCGGTCTGCTCGCCCTACCCTTCGTCGGCCTCCTCTGGGCGGGAACGGCGGCTCAGTGGCCGCGACGGGTCTGGACCTGGGCCGCCACGGCCGGGGTAGCCGCAGTGACATTCGCCATCACCGCGCTAGTGGCCGGGGTCGGGCTTGGCTGGATCTCCGCACTGAGCACACCCGGCGAGGTCAAGACCTGGCTGGCCCCGGTAACCGCCCTAGGCATGGCGATCGGAGGAGTGCTCCAGATGGCGGGCCTGGCCACCAGCAACGACGGCGCCGTGACTGTGCTGCGGCTGATCGGGATGGTTGCGGCGCTTGCGGTCGTCGCATGGCTGTGTCTGCGACCGCGCGGCCGTAGCGCCGTACGCGGTGCCGCCCTGGCATTCCTAGCGGTCATCGCCCTCGGCCCCGTCGTACAGCCGTGGTACCTCCTCTGGGCGCTGCCCCTCTTCGCCGTGTCGGGGCTGCCGCGCAGGGAGCTCCAGGCCGTCGTCCTGCTCACGGCCGGCTTCGCCGTTCACGGGATGGCGGAGAGTTCGTCCACCCAGGACAGTCTGCTGGAGGCCACGGACGGAATCGCCATCCTCGGCGCGATCGGGATCGTGGCCCTCGTATTGCTCGCCAGCAAACGCGAACGCCAGTTCGTGTTCGGTCCGCAACTCGCCGCCGGGCTCATCCCCACCGATGCACCGGGGCGGGCCAGGGCGAAGTCCATGGTCATCTCGTGAGTGCTCGCGAACTCGACGCGGCCGGGATCTTCTCCCCCGCCCTGCGCGAGTCCTACGAGCAGTGCCGTCTCCTGAATGCCGCCCACGGGAAGACCTACTACCTTGCGACGCTCCTGCTGCCGCCCGCGAAGCGGCCCTACGTTCACGCCCTGTACGGCTTCGCGCGCTACGCGGACGAGATCGTCGACAACCTCGACTCCGCGCTGACGACCGAGGAGAAGGCCCACTGGCTCACCACCTGGGGGCAGCGATTCCTCGCCGACATCGACGCGGGCTGGTCCGACGATCCGATCTGCATGGCGGTCGTCGACACCGTGCTGCGGTGGGACATCCCTCGCGCCCACTTCGATGCCTTCCTCCACTCCATGACGATGGATCTCACCGTCACGCAGTACGAGACTTTCGACGACCTGCACGAGTACGTCTACGGGTCAGCCGCGGTCATCGGCCTCCAGATGGTGCCGATCCTCGAGCCCTCCCAGCCGGAGGCCTACGACCGCGCGATGGACCTCGGCATCGCATTCCAACTCGCGAACTTCATCCGAGATGTCTCCGAGGACCTCGACCGGGGCCGGGTCTACCTCCCCCTGCGTGAACTCGCCGAGTTCGGGGTGACGCGGGCAGACCTCGAGCGGCGGGTGGCCACACCCGCCATCCGGCGAGCGATCGCGGCACAGGTCGCGAGGGTGCGCTCCCTGGAGGAACGCTCGCGGCCGGGAATCGCGATGCTCGCCCCCGATGCGCGGCCCTGCATCGATGCCGCCCGAATCCTGTACTGCGGGATCGTCGACGAGGTGGAACGTCAGGGCTTCGACGTCTTCGCCAGACGAGCGACCGTCCCCATGGGCAGGCGACTCCGGGTGGCCGGCCCTGCATGGCTGCGCGCCGTGCGTGCCCGGCGGCGGGGTCAGCGGCCGCGGGTCGCCTAGCGGGTCGGGCCGGCGCCCGGCTCCTGCGACCGACGCGTTGATATCCGGTTTTGGTTTATCAAGATTTGGTCATGATTGTGTCATGGTGCCCCGCTCCACCGGAACCCGTGCCGCGACGACGCTGTGCGCCCTGCTCCGTGAGCTGCGGGTCAAGGCGGGCTTGACCCAGGTCGAGGTCGCCAACTACCTCAGCCGGCCGCAGAGCTTCGTGAGCAAGTACGAGACCGGTGAGCGTCGCCTCGACTTGGTCGAACTCGGCGAGGTCTGCGACGCCATAGGCGTCGACCTGGCCGCCACCGTCTCGTCGTACCAGAAGCGGCTCACCTCGACCCGTGCTGGCCGCTAGCCAGCGCCGCTACCCTCCCCCGGCTCCCCGGCCGGTCGTGTTGTCCGGGATGTGCCGCGCCGCCAGACCGGGGGCCCGCTCACCGGCGTGCGCTGTACCCCGAGTCGACCCCAGGTCACCCACAGGATGAGGGTCAGTAGGACCATGGCGAATCCGAACATCAGGTC
>JBILVH010000011.1:0-17146 GCA_044370555.1 Candidatus Nanopelagicales bacterium | reverse complement strand
GACTGGGCGCAGTACGCGGGCGCGACCGCGGTGATCCAGCAGTGTGAGGCGGACATCCCCTCGACGGGTGCCGCGATCGCGGAGTACGCCGACGCGATCGCCGCCGCCGGTGGCACCGCCGTCATCGAGAACTACCCGGGTACCGACCACGCGTTCTTCAACGACGATCGGCCCGAGGTGTACGACGCCGCCGCATCTGATCGCGCCTGGCGGATCACGCTGGACCTGTTCGGTGACTTACCGGGCTGACCCGCCGCCCCCGTAGTCCAACGGCAGAGACACCCGGCTTAAACCCGGCACAGTGAGGGTTCGACTCCCTCCGGGGGCACCCCTCACGGTGTCAAAACGCTTCGTTAAACGGCTCGTTTTGACACCGTGAGGATGGGAGGGGGGCGCAGGGGTGGCTTCGCTTGACCGGCTGTGCGACTATTGCAGGTTAGTCTGGTAGCGCGCAGGGTGCGCGTCACCAACCGCTTCCACCGGAGGGAAACACACAACGATGCAGACCTCGAACCCGATCCTGTCCCGCTTCGAGCGGCAGTCGGGCGGCCAGGCCCGCGCTGGTTTCGCGTACGACGAGGGCCGCACCGCCTATGCCCAGGCCGCAGGTGGCGTGGCGACCGAGACCGATGGCGGTCTCGCGGGCGTGCCGGCCCCGACCGGCGCACCCGTCACCCGCGGCATCACCTTCAATGACGTACTGACCAAGTCGACGATCCTGTTCGTGCTCGCCGTCGTCGGCGCGGTCATCGGCTGGACGCTGTCGCCGGCATTCCCGTTCATCGCCATCATCGGCATGATCGGCATGCTCGTGCTCGGTCTGGTCAACGCGTTCAAGCGCAACGTCTCGCCTCCGCTGGTCATCGCCTACGGCCTGGTCAGCGGCCTCGGGCTGGGCGGCATCAGCTGGATGTACAACCTGTACGCGGAAGGCAACGACTACTACGGCATCGTTCCGCAGGCTGTCATCGGCACCATGACTGCGTTCGGTGTGATGCTCGTTCTCTACCGCACGCGGATCGTCAAGGTCACCGGCAAGTTCGTCCGAGTCCTGATGGGCGCGATGATCGCCTACCTCGTCATCGGGCTCGCGAATCTGATCGCCGGCATGTTCGGAGTCGGCAGCGGCTGGGGCTTCGCAGGGGTCGGCACGCTGGGCCTGCTCATCTGCGTCGCCGGTGTGCTGCTCGCCTCGTTCAGCCTCATGCTGGACTTCGAGGCCATCACGCAGGCCATCGCGATGCGCGTTCCCGAGCGGGAGTCGTGGCGTCTGGCCTTCGGCCTGATGGTGACGCTGGTCTGGCTGTACCTCGAGATCCTCAGGTTCCTGGCTATCTTCAGCGGCCGGGAGTAGTGCTCGACGAACCGACTGATCCACGGGAGCGGCTGCTCCGGGAGCGCACGCGGGTGTGCGACCGGATGCGGTCGCTCCCTGTTTCCGGGCGACTGGCTGACGCGGCCGTCGCAGGGCGCGTCGCCGCCCAGTCCCTCGCCGACCTCACTGCTCGACTGAGCGGCGTCCCGGCACGGCATCTGCCGCATGAGTCGGATACCGCGGTCGCGGACCAGGTCGCGGTCACGGCGTACGACGTCCTCAGGGTTGCAGCGCCCTGGGAGCGAGCGGCGTTGGAAGAAGCGGCTGGGATCCTGGTCGACCTGCGTCGTTCGCTTCCCTGAGGCACGCGAGCACGTCCGGCAGAAGTGCATGACCGGCCGCTGAGTAGCCCTCGGCGGACGGGTGAAAGCGGTCGGCCGAGAACATCACATCGGGTGAGGCGTCAAACTCCGGGCCGAGCAAGGTCCCGAGCACGACGACCCGTGCACCGGCCGCCTCGGCCGCCGCCCGCTGGGCAACGGCGAGCCGACGTGAGTGTCGACGCATCATCGCGCGCAGCGGCTGCGGGATCGGACGCACCGTGCCGAGGTCAGGGCAGGTGCCGACTACGACCGCGCTGCCGGCTTCGCGCAGGCGCGTGACGGCGGCCCCGAGCTGCCGCGCGGAGCGGCTCCGCGGAACAAGGTGGGTCACGTCATTGGCGCCGACGAAGATGATTGCGACCTGGGGAGCAGACCACAGGGCCCGTTCGATCTGGGCGGGCAGGTCGCGCGTCAACGCGCCGACCACCGCATGGTTCTGCAGCACCACTCCGCGACGCGTCGCGTCGGCAACACCGGCCGCGATGACCGCCCCCATCGTGTCGTGCCGGTTGTCCGCGCCGAGGCCGGCCGCGCCGGAGTCGCCGAGGATGGCGAGCCGGACCGACGTGCCGCGTCCGCTGCCGTAGCGCCCATCGGCGTACGGCGGTGCGGTGCGCTGTCGGCCGATCCGACGGCGGGCCTCGAGCGCCTCGGCGGCGAGCAGCGCGACCCCCGCTACAGCGGCGGTGGCCGCCGCCGCCGCGACTGCAGCGGTGACCGTGACGGCCTCTCGGGGCGGCCGCGGCACGCGCAGAGGGGTCACGCGTTCTTCCGCAGGAAGCCGCGCACCGCCTCGCGTGCGCCGTCGCGGATCTCGGGACCGTGCGTGAAGGCCGCGATGCGGTAGTCGAGGTCGGCGAAGACCGCGGCACTCTGCTTGTTCAGGGGCACCGAGGTGCAGAAGGCGGCCACCGGCCAGGACATCTTCGATCGCATGTTGAAGATCGCGTCACCGGTGATCAGGACGCCGGATTCCTCGTGCAGGAGTGACACGTGGCCCGGGGTATGGCCGGGGGTGTGGTGGACCCGCACACCCCCGCCGACGGGAAGCAGGTCGCCGTCTGCGAACGGGTCGACGACGGGAACGGGCGCGAACCCACCGCGGATCAGTCGGCTGAAGATACCCACGGCCGGGGCGTTGGGGTCGAGCGGAGGTCGACGCCCCGCGGTGAGGTACTCCACCTCGTCTCGGTGCGCACTCACCCCGGGGGCGGCGGATGTGTCCAGCATCGCCGCGGCACCGCCGGCGTGGTCGCTATGCGCGTGGGTCAGCACGATGCGCTGGACGTCGTTCGCGTGCTTGCCCATGGCCGCGAGTGCGCGCACGATCGCGGCCGGGGCCCGCTTTGTGCCGCAGTCGATGAGGGTCACGGAGCCGTCCGACTCGGTGAACGCATAGGAGTTGATGAAGTCGCCCATCGTGGGGATGCGGTGCACCCCCGGTGCCAGGGTCACCACGCGCGCGGCCATGGGCCGAGCCTAGCCGCACGGACTAGTCTTGGGCGGGTGCAGATCTACGACTCCGTGGTGGACCTGATCGGCAATACCCCGCTCGTCCGACTGCGCAACGTTACGCGCGGGATCGACGCCACCGTGCTCGCCAAGGTCGAGTACGTCAATCCCGGCGGGTCGGTCAAGGATCGTATAGCGCTGCGCATGATCGAGGCGGCCGAGCGGGAGGGGCTCATCGCTGCCGGCGGCACGATCGTTGAGCCGACCAGCGGCAACACGGGGGTCGGCCTAGCGCTTGTCGCCCAGCAGCGTGGCTACCGGTGCGTGTTCGTCTGCCCCGACAAGGTGTCGGTCGACAAGCGCAATGTGCTCGCCGCCTACGGGGCCGAGGTCGTGGTCTGCCCGACCGCGGTGGAGCCGGATGATCCGCGGTCGTACTACAGCGTCAGTGATCGTCTTGCGCGTGAGATCCCGGGTGCTTGGAAGCCCGACCAGTACAGCAACCCGAACAACCCTCGCTCGCACTACGAGACCACCGGACCGGAGTTGTGGCGGCAGACCGACGGACGCATCACGCACTTCGTCGCGGGGGTCGGCACCGGCGGCACCATCACCGGCACGGGTCGCTACCTCAAAGAGGCGAGTGACGGTTCAGTCCGGATCATCGGCGCTGACCCGGTCGGTTCGGTGTATTCCGGCGGCACCGGACGGCCCTATCTGGTGGAGGGGGTCGGTGAGGACTTCTGGCCCACCGCCTTCGACCCCACGGTATGTGATGAGGTCATCGCCGTCTCTGATCGCGATGCATTCGACATGACCCGGCGGCTGGCGCGCGAGGAAGGACTGCTGGTCGGTGGGTCGTGCGGGATGGCGGTAGTCGCAGCATTAGAGGTCGCGCGCCGAGCCAGCGCGGACGACATCGTGGTGGTCCTACTACCCGACAGCGGACGCGGCTACCTGTCGAAGGTCTTCAACGACGAGTGGATGGCGGCATACGGATTCATCCACGCGGAGGGTCGCACCGTCGGTGACGTGCTCACGGCGAAGGGCGGAGACCTTCCGTCACTGCTGCACACGCACCCGAATGAGACGGTTCGCGAGGCCATCGACATCCTGCGCGAGTTCGGCGTCTCACAGCTGCCGGTGGTACGCGCCGAGCCCCCCATCATGGCGGCGGAGGTGGTCGGGTCGGTCGTCGAGCGAGACCTGCTCGACCGGCTCTTTGCGGGGACGGCGACCTTGGCTGACACCATCGAGCGGCATATGTCGGCGCCGCTGCCTCAGGTCGGTGCGGGCGAGTCGATCGAAGCTGCAGTACGTGCGATGGAGCATTCCGACGCGGTGCTGGTATTGGACAACGGTCGACCCATCGGGGTGCTCTCACGCCAGGATGTGCTGACCTTCCTCGCCGACTAGTCGGAGTCGATGGCCGGGAATGCCACGCCGGTCTGCGAGTGGCAGCGGTAGCCGTTGGGTACTTTGTAGAGGTACTGCTGGTGGTATCCCTCGGCGTAGAAGAACGCGTGATCGGCCGCTGCCGCGACCTCCGTCGTGATCGCACCAAAGCCTCGCTCGGCCAGCACGGGTGCGTACGCCGCCGCCGTGCGCTGCACAAGTTCGCTCTGCGAGTCACTGGTCGTGTAGACAGCACTGCGGTACTGCGTGCCGACGTCGTTGCCCTGCCGGTACCCCTGCGTCGGGTCGTGCTCGGTCCAGAACAGCTTCAGTAGTTCGAGCGTCGGGACCCGCCCCTCGTCGTAAGCGACCAGCACGGATTCGGTATGTCCGGTGCGGCCGCTGCAGACCTCTTCGTACGTCGGATGCGGGGTGAATCCGCCCTGGTAGCCGACGGCCGTGGTGTACACCCCGGGCACCCGCCAGAAGATCTCCTCCGCACCCCAGAAGCACCCCATCGCCAGATAGATCACCGACAACCCATCCGGCCACGGGGTCTGAGCGGTCTGGCGAATCGGCGTGCCGAGTACCGCGTGATCGACGGGCACGAGGAACGGGTATTCAGCGCGACCGGGCAACGCATCGTCAGGGGCGATCATGCGGGACTTCGCCGAACCGGACATCCAAGCCATAGACGGAGTCTGGCATGAACCCCTAGGGTGCGGAGCCTGACCGCACCTACTCACGAGCCCCGGAGGAAGACATGTCCGCGAATGAGATCACTGGATCTGCTTCGATGCACAAGCCCGCACGGGGACGGCGGCGCACCGTTATCGCGCTCAGCAGCGGTCTGGCGCTCGCCTGCGGCGGCGTCGTCTTCTTCGCCGGTGCGGCGGTCGGAGGCAGTGGCAGCGACCCGGTGGCTCGGTCCAAGTACTTCGTCTGTGCGACCCCGGGCGGAATGGTCTCGCTGAGCACCCGCGACGGCATCTGCCCACCCGGGGAGACGAAGTACACCTGGCGCGGCGAGGGTGCACGCGGCCCTGCGGGTCCGGCCGGTGCGCGCGGTGCCCAGGGTCCGGCGGGTGCCCAGGGTCCAGCGGGTGCCCAGGGTCCAGCGGGTGCCCCGGGTCCAGCGGGAACCAATGGTGTGTCAGGGGTGTATCAGGTGGACGCGACCGGGAATCTCTTCTCGCAGTCGTCCTCGGGACCTTCCAGCGTGCTGGCTGCCTACTGCAATTCGGGAGACGCAGTGCTGGGCGGTGGCTACGACCAGCCCTGGACCAGTGGGGATGCGTGGCCCAGTGCGATGAAGATCGCCTCGAACCAGCCCGTGGAAGGGGGGCCTGACATCCAGGGCTGGGGAGTGACGGTCATCAATGACATGGTCTTCTTGCTCGGTGTGACCATCACAGTGACGGCGATCTGCGCGAGCGTCCCGACACCGATCTAGCATGCGGGTCGCCGTAGGCTCACGCCATGAAGTGGTCGATGAGCGGTTTCGAGACGCGGGCAATCCACGCGGGGCAGGATCCTGATCCGCTGACCGGTGCCGTGGTCCCGCCGATCCATCAGGTCTCGACGTTCGCGCAGGACGGCGTCGGGGGCCTGCGTGGCGGGTACGAGTACTCCCGCAGCGCGAACCCGACGCGTACGGCGCTCGAGGAGTGCCTGGTCGCGCTCGAAGCCCCCGGCGCTCTAGGTGCGCGCGCCCTGGCATTCGCATCGGGACTTGCCGCGGAGGATGCCGTCATCCGCACCCTGTGCCAGCCCGGCAGTCACGTGGTCCTCGGCAATGACGCGTACGGCGGCACCTACCGACTCTTCGCGCGCGTGGCATCGCGCTGGGGCGTCGAGCACACCGCCGTCGATATGACCGACCCGGGTGCGGTGGCTGCAGCGGTGATCCCGGGACGCACGACCTTGCTCTGGGCGGAGACACCGACCAATCCGCTCCTCACGGTGGTCGACATCGCCGCGGTCGCGGCGATCGCGCGCGATGCCGGTGCGACGCTCGTGGTGGACAACACCTTCGCCTCGCCGTACCTGCAGCAACCGATCACGCTCGGTGCGGACATCGTCGTGCATTCGACAACGAAGTATCTCGGCGGCCACAGCGATGTCGTCGGGGGTGCATTGGTCGTGCGCGATGCAGATGTCGCAGAGCGGCTGGCATTCCACCAGAATGCGATGGGCGCTGTCCCCGGCCCCTTCGACTCGTGGCTGGTGCTCCGCGGCATCAAGACTCTTGCGGTGCGCATGGACCGCCACTGCAGCAATGCGAAGGCGATCGTCGACGTGCTGGTGGACCACCCAGCGGTGTCGACCGTGCTGTACCCCGGCCTCCCATCGCACCCGGGCCACGCCGTGGCGAGTGCGCAGATGAGTGACTTCGGCGGCATGGTGTCGTTCCGGGTTGCGGGGGGTGAGCGGGCGGCGGTCGACCTGTGTGCGCGCACGAGAGTCTTCACCCTCGCCGAGTCGCTCGGCGGGGTCGAGTCGCTCATCGAGCATCCCGGTCGCATGACCCATGCCTCGGCTGCGGGAAGTGCCCTTGAGGTGCCGGCCGATCTGGTGCGTCTCTCGGTGGGTATCGAGACGACGGCCGACCTGGTCGCCGACCTTCGGCAGGCGCTCGGATGAGCGGGGAGTGGACCGCCGCCAGCATCGCGGGTGATGTTGCCGCAGGTCGACGGTCACCGGTCGAGGTGGTCGATGAGGCGCTCGGGCGGATCGCCGCCCGTGACCGCGGCCTCAACGCGTTCTCGGTCGTGCGCGCGGAGGCGGCTCCTCGCGAGGCGGCGCAGGTGGATGCAACGGCGGGTCTACCGCTCGCCGGAGTCCCGATCGCGATCAAGGAGAACATCCCCGTCGCCGGTGAGCCGATGCGCTGCGGGTCGGCCGCCACCTCGGATGCACCCCGGTCGGCGGATCACCCGGTCGTCACGCGGCTGCGTGCGGCCGGTGCCGTGGTCGTGGGCTTGACCCGGATGCCGGAGCTCGGCGTCTACGGCGCGACGGACTCGGTGTACGGCGTGACACGCAATCCGTGGAACTCCGAGCTCACTCCGGGCGGGTCGAGTGGCGGGTCGGCGGCAGCCGTTGCCGCTGCGGAGGTGCCGATCGCGCACGCGAACGACGGCCTCGGCAGCATCCGGATCCCCGCGGCGTGCACCGGGCTGTTCGGGCTGAAGCCCGGACTCGGTGTGGTCCCCGCGCAGATCGGGTCCACCGACTGGTACGCCATGGCAGAGAACGGCCCGCTGGCCACCACGGTCACGGATGCCGCTTTGATGCTCGCCGTGATGGCAGATCGCCCGTCACTTGCGTCGGTCCAGGCGCTCGAGGGGCGCATCCGCGTCGCGGTGTCGATGCGCTCGCCCGTTGTCGGCACCCGGCTCGACCCGCATTGGCGCGAGGCGGCTGACGATGTGGCGCGCATCCTCAGTCGCGCTGGCCACGACGTGCGTCGCGCGGATCCGTCGTATCCGACCGGTGCGGCAGTCGCGGGCCTGGCCCGTTGGTTCGCGGGGACGGCGGGCGACGCAGCAGACCTGGATCCGGATCGGCTTGAACCGCGCGTACGCACGCACGCGCGCATCGGCCGGATCGTGCGTGCCACACCCCTGATGGCCGACCGCCTCCGGGCTCAGTGGTGCGCGGTGGCAACGCAGTTCCTCACCACCTACGACGTTCTCGTGACCCCGACTCTCGCGCAGCCGCCGATTGCAGCCCGCGATTGGGGTCGGGGTTCGTGGCGGGCGACCATGCGCGCGAATATCGCGTACGCACCCTTCGCCGGCGCCTGGAACCTCGGCGGCTTCCCAGCGGCCTCGGTGCCGATGGGTGTGCACCCGACCTCCGGGACGCCGGTCGCCGCCCAACTCGTCGCAGCACCCGGTCGCGAGGAACTCCTGCTGGCGACGGCGGCGCTTATTGAGCGGGAGCGTCCGTGGCAGCGGGTCGCCCCGAACTACGCCTGAGCGTCTCGGGCATCGCGAGGGCGAGCAGGAGTGCGATGACGCTGATCGCAGCGCCGGCGGCGAACGCCCAGTCGAAGTCGAACAGGTCGACGAGTAGGCCCGCGAGGAGCGGGCCGATCACGGCCCCCGCATCGGAGACCATCTGGTAGGTCGCGATGACGATGCCGCCGCGACGCCCGCCCATCACGTCACCGACGACCGCGGCGGGTGCGGATCCCAGGAACGCCGTACCCGCACCGAGTACGGCCATGGAGACGATGAACGCCGTCACCGCGGGGGCAAGCGGTGCCCCGGGGTCGTTGGCGAGCACGTCGGATGCGGTGAGTACGCCCATGCCCGCGACCGTCAGTGCGGTGCCCCAGATCATGGCGGGCCGACGGCCGCGCAGGTCTGCACTTCGACCGGCGGGGAGCAGCAGGACCGCCTGCACCCCCGCGGCGACGAGGAACGCCCACCCGGACAGACTCGGCGCCTGGCGCAGCCCCTCGATGACGAAGATCGGGATGATCGCCGTTCGCATCCCGAAGGTGACCAGGCCGGTCGTGAGGTTGACCCCGAGGGCGGCGCGGTAGCCGCCGTTGCCGAGCGCCGCGCGTAGCTCCGACCACCCCGTGGGCCCGTCGTCACCGGCTGAGCCGGGCGCGGCGGCGGCGCTCAGCCGCCGTGACGAGAGGAACACCAGCGTGATCACAGTGGCGATCGCGAGGGTGGCGGCATAGACGAAGAACGGTGCGCGGATCGACCACGCGATCACGAGCCCGCCGACGGCCGGACCCGCGACTCCGCCGAAGAGGAAGCCGCCCTGGAACGCGGCGGAGGCGCGTCCGCGCAGTGGTGCGTCGACGACGCGGAGGAGGAGTGCCTGCGCGGACACCGTGAACATCGACGACCCGAGCCCGCCAACCGCGCGCAGGACGATCAGCTGCAGGTAGTCCTGTGCGAACCCGGCAAGGGCGCTCGACACGGCCACGATGATCAGGCCGCTCGCTAGTGTCGTGCGCTCACCGATGCGATCGGTGAGCATGCCGGCCAGCGGCGAGGTGATGAACCGCACGAGCGCGAAGACCGAGATGACGGCGCTTGCCGCAAGCGCAGACACACCGAATGACTTGGCGAAGATCGGGATCGCCGGGATCAGGATGCCGAAGCCGAGGGCGACGCAGAATGCGATGGATGACAGGACGGTGACCTCGCGCGGGAGGTCACGGAGGAGGGGGATCCGACCGCGCATGGGTCAGGCGCTGCGCCGTCGGGCGCCGCGCGAGCGGACATAGTCCGTCACGACCACGTCGCCGAGATGTTCGCCCGATGAGGCAATCACCCGACCTCCGTTGCGGCGTGCCATCGCGTCGAGGAACTCCTCGAGTCGCGGGTCGTCGCCGAGCCTGAACCACGAGATCGTGACGCCGCGTCGGGTGAGCCGGTCGACCTCGGCGACCGTCCGCGAGATCGTGCCGCGACTCGGTGGCCACCCGAAGAAGTAGTCGCCGTCCGGCTCGAGGTGCGCGGTGGGTTCGCCGTCGGTCACGACGAGCACGACCGGTTCGGCGCCGTGGTGTCGGTCGAGGAAGCGCTGTGCGAGCAGAAGTGCATGGTGGAGGTTCGTGCCTTGGATCTCACTCGCGTCGAGGTCGGGCAGTTCGTGCGGGGGTACGGTGCGGGCGAGGTTGGCGAAGGCGATGATCTCGACGGCATCGAGCGGGAACATCGTCGTGGCAAGTGCGTGCAGGGCGAGCGCGGTCGTCTTGGCAGCGCGCCACGTGTCATTCATGACCATGGAGAACGACTGGTCGACCAGCAGTGCCACGGCGGCGCGCGTACGAGCTTCGGTCTCGACGACCTCGAAGTCCTCGCCGGAGAGGTGGACCGGCTGCGCGGTCATCATGCTGCGACGCACCGCGTTGCTGACGGTGCGTACGACATCGAGCGGCACCTCGTCACCGAAGGCCCACGGTCGAGTCTGACCGGTAGTCTCGCCCGCAGCTCCGGTCTGGTGCACATCGTGGTCGCCGCGACGACCCGTCGATAGCGATGCGAACACGCGTTGCAGCGCCGTGCGCCCGATGCGGCGGATTGCCTTGGGGCTGAGTTCGAGTCGCTCCCCGTGCCGGGTGAGGTAGCCCTGGCGCGTGAGTTCACGCTCGATCTCCTGTAGGCGACGCACGTCGTCGAGCGCCTGGCGGCCGAGCGCGCGGCGCACGGCGTCCTCGTCGATGTCATCGAGCGTCGCCCCCGGGTAGTCCTGGCCGAGTTGACTGTCGAGGGACTCCAGGTCGGCGAGCTCGGCGAGGGCTTCGGTGGCGTCGGGCAGCCCGAGCGGCTGCTCACCGGACATCCGCTGACGGCCTTGCCACGGCAGGTCCGGACGCATGGCGCGCAGGTTGTCGGTGAGCCTCGACATCTGCGCGGCGATATCGAGGTCATCCATCGCCTGCTGCATGAGGTCCATCAACTCGGCCCGCTGCTCCGAGGTCATCGAGTCGAGCATGCGCTGCATCGCGGCGGCGCGCCGGGCTAGGTCGTCGAGCAGCTGCTCGAACGTCTCCGGCCGGTCGGGGAAGAACTCCCCGTGCCGCTCCATGAAGCGCTCGAAGTCGTCGGCCACGTCCTCGCCGCGCCGGTGCTTCTCGAGCATGTCGTTGAGGTCGCCGAGCATGGCCGCGATCCGCTGGTTGTCCTCGGCCGACCGCGGGGACTGCAGCGCCTGCGACATCCCGCGGAACTGCTGGTCGAGGACATCCGAGGCGAGGCGCTTGCGGATCTCGTCGTACGTCGCACGCGCGTCCTCGGACCGCCAGTCGTAGTCGCGCAGGTCCCGGACTGCCCGCCCGGTCTGCTCCGGCAATTCGTCCAGCATCGACTCGCGGAAACGGGCGTCGTCGGATGGGTCGGGGAAGAGCGCGCGGCGCTCCTGTTCGACCGCGGTGTCGAGGAGTTCGCGCACGTCGCTCAGCAGGCCGTCCATGCGGCCGGACCGCTCCAGCGAACGGCGACGCTGCCGGATCCGGCGCCGTAGGTCATCGAGACCGCGCAGCCCGTCGGCACCGCGCTGCATCAGCTCGCGCAGGGCATCGCGCACCGACGAGCCGTCCATAATGCGGTCACCGAGTTCGTCGACGGCCCGGGCGACATCAAAGGGATCCGCGAGAGGGTCCGGCCCCTCACGGTAAGCGCCGTAGCGGTGCCGTCCCATGCGTCCACCGTATGCCCGCGCACCTGCACCGGCGAGTAGGGTTCCCGCATGACGACCAACAGTGGCGGCTCCCTGCCCCCCGCGGGCTGGTACCCGGACCCGACTGATGCGACCCGGCTGCGCTGGTGGGACGGTGCGGCGTGGACCGAGCAGTTCCAGGCGTCCATCACCGAGCAGGCCCCGGGTGAGATCGGCGCTGCCCCCGCGCAGTACTCCGGCCCGCCGATCCTCGTCGTGACGACGAACGAGGTGCCGGGCTACCGCATCACGGCCGTGCACGGCGAGGTCTTCGGATTGACCGTGCGCGCGCGCAACGCATTCTCCAATGTCGGTGCGAGCTTCCGCACGGTGTTCGGGGGTGAGGTGAAGGGCTACACGAAGTTGCTCGCTGACTCCCGACTCGAAGCCGTCGATCGACTCCGCATGTCGTGCTACCAGGTCGGCGGCAACGCGGTCGTCGCGATGCGCTTCGACACCGGCGAGGTCGGTGACGTCATGAACGAGGTTGCGGCGTACGGCACCGCCGTGACGATCGAGCGCATCGCGGAGTGAGTGCTGCGGGCGAAAGAATGCTCCTGCGTCGACTTGACGACTACCAGAGCTGGCAGGTGGTGGTCGGTGGCGGTGCCGTACTGATCGACCCGTGGTTGACCCCGGAGGCGATCACCGGCTCCTTCGACCGGCGACACACCCACGGATTCGCCACCGCCCAAGATGCCCGCACCGCCATCGATGGATCGCACGTGGACTTCGTCGGCGTGCTGCTGTGTACGGGGGTCAACGATCACGCACGTCCGGAGTCGTTGAAGCTGATGCATGGTGTCCCCGTCATCGGCCCGCGCGGTGCTGCCCGCGTCGCACGTCGCGCCGGGTGTCGCGATGTCGAGGTACTGCGGGTGGGCTCGACGCGCAGATTCGCTACGCCGGGCGGCGGTGCAATTCATGTCACCGCGACCCGCTGCGGACTGCCGCTCGGGTTGATCGCTGTGGGCTACCTCATCGAGGGTCGGTCGGCCACTGGTGCAGTGCTCGGACGCATGTGGATCGAACCGCATCAGCCGACCGACGCGGTCGCGCGCAGTGTCGCTCCGGTCGATGTCGCACTCCTGCCGCATGAGTCGGTCACCGCGGTCGTACTCCCGGTCACTGCTGGCCCGCGCACGGCGGCCCGCGCCGCAACCGCGTCGGGTGCACGCATCGTCATACCCACCGCCACGGATCCCGCTCGGGACATGTCGGCCTGGCAACGGGCCCTCTACCGTGTTCGTGATGCGGGAGCCGCGGAGATCGCCGTGCTGTCCCGGCCGATGCGTGCGGGGGAGTGGTTGTCGGTCCGCTGAGCCCGGGATGCGAATCCTGGCACAGCGAACGAGGAGCCTCCCGGGTGTGGTGGTGGGGTGGGAGGCCCCTCGTCCTTGGGGTGGTGGAAATGAACGTCTCCGACGATTCTGACATCGGATGTCGGCGCTGTCACGCCGACCGGTAGCGCACCTCGCCGGCCTCGTCGTCCTTGCTGATCCGCCGGGTCAGCCACAGGCCTTCGAGGGCGAACTCCAAGCAGGCCGCGGCGACCCCGGGCGACTCCCCGGCCCCGCCCTCGAGCGCGGTCACGAGGCGGCCGAGCGGCAGGCCCTCCGCGGCGTCGAGCAGAGTGGCCGCGGGCGTTACGTCGCCGGTCCCGATCTCGTGGCCCTCGTCGAACCACTCGGCGATGTCGGTCAGGTCGATGCCACCGAGGCGTGCGCGGAACGTCTCGGCGACCGCGCGCCGGGCCAGGTGCTCGAGGACCTCCTCCTCGCGGCCTTCCTCGCTCACGTCGAACTCGACCTTGCCGCGCAAGCTCGGTACGACGCCCGCCAGATCGACGACACGGGCGACGGCCGGCTCGCCGACGATCGCACTGCGGCGCAGGGCCGCCCCCGACAACGACTCCGCGCACGCGATCGCGAAGCGCGCAGAGACACCGCTGCGGGCGTCGACGGCACTTGATCCGCGCACCTGACGGGTGAACCTCGCCACCGTCTCCAGCAGGTGCGTCGGGACGACGGCCGGGAGGTCGGCCTCCTGGCGGATCAGGTCGATCTCGGCGTCGAGGTCGAGCGGGTAGTGCGTACGGATCTCCGCGCCGAAGCGGTCCTTCAGCGGTGTGATGATCCGACCCCGGTTGGTGTAGTCCTCCGGGTTGGCGCTCGCCACCAGCAAGACATCGAGCGGAAGCCGCAGGGTGTAGCCGCGCACCGCGATGTCGCGCTCTTCGAGCACGTTCAGGAGAGCGACCTGGATGCGCTCGGCGAGGTCGGGCAACTCGTTGATGGCGAAGATGCCGCGGTTCGTGCGTGGCACCATTCCGAAGTGAATCGTCTCCGGGTCGCCGAGCGTGCGACCTTCGGCCACCTTCATCGGGTCGACGTCACCAATGAGGTCGCCGACCGACGTGTCGGGTGTGGCCAGCTTTTCGCCGTACCGCTCGCTGCGGTGCAGCCACGTGACGGGGAGATCGTCACCGAGGTCGTCCGCGAGGCGTCGGCAGCGCGCGCAGACCGGTACGTATGGGTGGTCGTTGATCTCGCACCCCTCGACGACCGGCGTCCACTCGTCGAGCAAGCCGATCAGAGTGCGGATCAGACGCGTCTTGCCCTGACCCCGTTCGCCGAGAAGTACGAAGTCGTGACCGGCCAGGATCGCCCGTTCGACCTGGGGCACGACGGTGTCCTCGAAGCCGACGATCCCGGGCAGGCTAGGTTCGCCCGCCGCTAGCCGTTGGGTGAGGTTGGCCGCGAGCTCCTCCTTGACGCTGCGGTGTTCATGACCGGATTCGCGAAGGGAGCCGCGGGTGGATGGGCGCATACCGTGACGCTACGCCACCCGCGCGGAATGTGCGCACCTGTACATGTCGGGTGACCGGCCATCCACAACGAGTGCGCGGCGCATTCGCCGCGGGCCCGAGGCGGCTTATGGTCGACCCATGTCCGCGCCCCGAGACGTCGCCCGCGCGGCGGTCTATGCCGCGGAGGATCAGGTGGCCGCGGCCCTTGACCGCGGCGGCGCAGTCGATTTCTTCGGGTCCACCCTCGCCGTCCCGCAGCAGAGGCGGTTCGCGGACATCGCCTCGATCCAGCGGTATGTCGACGAGGTGCTCGCGCTGGCCGCGGTACGGCTGCGCTGGCCGGAGGTCGGCCCGGTGCGTGTTCGGGAGCGGGCAGGCGCCCGTCAGGCGCACTACGAAGTGGGCCGGGCAACACTCGCAATCCCGATCGCGGGGCCGCCGCCACGCTGGGCAGCCCGCGAGCTGGTCGTGCTGCACGAACTCGGCCATCACGTAGCGCCGCCCGCCGATGAACGCCCAGCCCACGGTGCGCACTTCACCGGAGCGGTCGTCGCGCTCGTCGACGCGGCGCTAGGTTCGGCGGCCGCGTTGTTGCTGCGGGCGGCATACGACGGTGCCGGCGTCCCGGTGGCGGAGGGCCGATGACCCACATCGACCGCATTGCCGCGCTCCTCGCGAAGGCCGAGCGCACCGACAACCCGGCCGAGGCCGAGGCCTATCTCGCAAAAGCGCAGATGCTGGCTACCCAGTCGAGCATCGACCTGGCACTGGCCCGCGCCCGCACCGCACGTCGCGAGGCGCGCGAGCAACCGGCGAGTCGCACGATCACGATCGGGGAGCCGGGCAAGCGGGCTAACACACACCTGGTGTCCCTCTTCATCACTGTTGGCCAGTGCAACGACCTGCAGATGGATATCGCGCGCAACTCGACGTACGTCATCGCGTACGGCATGCCCACCGACATTGATCTGGTCGAGACCCTGTTCGCATCGCTGGCGACGCAGATGGCGACCAGCGCGGCCACCTGGCTCGCGGTCGGGATGTGGCGGACCGACAGTTACATCACCCGCGACGGATGGCGCCGCGCGCACACCGCGCAGACCGCCCGCGCAGCGTTCTACCGCGGCTTCATCGAGCGTATCGGCATGCGGCTGGCCGAGGCTCGCGAGCAGGTGATCGCCGCCGCGCGGGCGGCCGACGCAGCGGACCATTCCGGTGCCGCCGACGAACCGCGCGCGCGGGAGCGGACGGCCCTCGCCTTGCGCGACAAGACCGCCGAGGTGCGCTCGTTCTACCGGTCCGCATCCGAGGCTCGCGGGTCGTGGGGCGGGTATGCCGGCGCGGTGAGCCGACGCGGCGGTGCGGCCACCTCAGCGGGCGCCGCGGCCGCAGCTGCAGCCCGGCTCGGGACCGCGCGTGCCGTGGGGCGCCGGTCGGGGGCCATCGCCGACGGTGGCTAGCGCGGTTCGGCCACCGCGCGGATCGGCGTCGCAGGCCGCAGGGTGACCGCGGGTCGCGGGGTGACCGGCCCGGGTAGCAGGCGGAAGTCCCACGACTGAGCGATCACCGCGAGGACTGTCTGCGCCTCCGCCCATGCGAAGCCCTCCCCGATGCAGCGACGGTTGCCCCAGCCGAAGGCGAACCACGCACCGCGTGGCTGGCCGGGTGCGGACTCGTCGAAGTCGCCGTCGGTGGTCAGCCAGCGCTGCGGCCGAAAGGTGAGTGCGGAGTCCCACCAGCGCGGGCTGCGGTGCAGCGCCCAGGGACTCGCGACCACGATCGCACCGTTCGGGATGAGGTAGCCGCCCACCGTCACATCCGCAAGAGTGCGCCGACCCATCAGCCAGGCCGGCGGGTACAACCGCATCGCCTCGGCAACCACGGCGCGGGTCCGAGGTAGGTGCGCGAGGTCGTCGAAGCGTGGAACGCCGCCCGCGAGCACGGAATCGAGTTCCTCCCGGAGCCACGCGAGTTCACCCGGGTGCCGGGCCAGCAGCCAGGTGGCCCAGGTCAGCGCCATCGCCGTGGTCTCGTGACCGGCGAGGACGAGTGTCATTGCCTCGTCGCGCAACTGCTGGTCATCCATGCCGCGGCCGTCCTCGGTCGCTTCGATCAGCATGCTCAGCATGTCGTCACCCGGCCCACTGGCCCGGTGCTCGTCGATCATTCGCTGCACGATCGCGTCGAGACGCGCCCCGGCGAGGAGCGCACGACGACGTCCGGGTGTCGGGATGCGCATCACCCCGGTCCCGAAGAGCAGCCGTGAGCCGAGTCCGGTGAGAACCTCCTCGAGTGCGGCGCCAACCTCGGCCGCGTCACCGCGCAGATCTGCACCGAAGAGTGTCCGACCCACGATCTCAAGGGTGAGCGAACTGAAGTCCGCGGCCAGGTCGATGGCCTGGCCGGGAGTGCGTCGGGCGTTGTGCCGCTCGGTGATCGACGCCATGGCGTCCACGTACGACGCGATCCGATCGCGGTGGAAAGCTGGTTGCACGAGGCGACGCTGCCGCAGGTGGAAATCACCCTCGCTGGTCAACAGCCCGTTGCCGAGCAGCGCCTTCGCCCCCTGGAGCCCGCGGCCCTTCATGGTCATGCGGC
>JBILVH010000147.1:0-5043 GCA_044370555.1 Candidatus Nanopelagicales bacterium | reverse complement strand
GCGCTAATGCCCTGCCGACCGAGCAACGCTCCCTGGGGCGAGCGTACCTTGGCAGTCGCGGGATCGCCCCCGCACATCGCCCCCGCACATCGCCCCCGCACATGGGGTTCGGCCACGGTCACGGACCGATACCGGGGCCCCACGGCCGTCCACCCACGGACACTCAGTCCTCGTCGTCGCCGCGGACTAGGCGCGCAGGCTCCACCACCGAGCGGCCGTAGCGCTCGCGGAGCCGGTCACTCGCCTGCTCCGCGGCCCGCCAGTCGACGCTGGCGGGAGCCCCGGGCAGGTCGAGGGGCAGTTGCCGGGCACCGCCATCGGACTGGTCGAGCCCTTCGAGGCGCACGCCGACCAGGCGGATCCGCACCCGCTGCAGGCCGAGCGCGCGGTACAGCCCCGCAGCCGCCTCATAGATCTCCTGGGCGACATCGGTCGGTTCGCTCAGGGTGCGCGACCGAGTGAGAGTACTGAAGTCCGACATGCGGACCTTGATGGAGACGGTGCGCCCCACCATCCCCTGGCCGCGCAGGCGACGGGCCACGGTGTGCGACAGCCGCAGGAACTCCCGGAGGATTACCTCGGGATCGTCAAGGTCTCGGGCGAAGGTCTCCTCTGCGCCCATGCTGCGCTCGGCGATATCCGGGGTCACTGTGCGCGGGTCGCGGCCCCAGGCGAGGTCGGCGAGGTGGGCGCCGGCGGCCGGACCGAGCGCACGCTGCAGCGTGTCGACCGGGGTGTGCGCGAGGTCGGCGACGGTCTTGAGGCCGAGACGGTCAAGTACCTCCTCCGTCTTGGCCCCCACCCCCCATAGCGCCGCCACCGGCAGCGGGTGCAGGAACGCGAGCACCTCATCGCGGGGGACCACGAGGAGTCCGTCGGGCTTGGCCCCGGTTGAGGCCAACTTGGCGACGAACTTGGTGGAGGCGACACCGACCGAGCAGGTAATTCCCTGTTCGGCACGCACGCGGCTGCGGATGAGTTCGCCGATGCGGGTCGGCGTGCCAAGTCGTCGCAGCGCGCCTGCGACGTCAAGGAACGCCTCGTCGAGGCTGAGCGGCTCGACGAGCGGGGTGATGGAGCCGAAGATCTCCATGACCGCGCGACTGACTTCGCTATAGCGCTCGTGACGCGGCTCGATCACGGTGGCCCGGGGGGCCAGCCGCCGCGCACGTGTCATCGGCATGGCGGAATGCACGCCGAGTGCACGCGCCTCGTATGTCGCGGACAGCACCACGCCGCGGGTGCCATGACCGCCGACGATGACCGGGGTGCCGACGAGATCCGGGTAGTCGAGGAGCTCGACGGATGCGTAGAACGCGTCCATGTCGACGTGCAGGATCGTGCAGCCGGTGTCATCCGTGCCTAGACCGGCGGCGCCGGTCGGACGACGGATCTGGCTGCGGCTCATGGCCGCATCCTGCCCTGGGTAGAGCACGGTGCGGGGGATGCCGCGATCATCCGCTGCTCCCCGGGCTGGCATGCCACAGCCGACGGATATCGGGACCGGCCGGACGAGTATCTGCGTACGGCGACTGACGGAACCCGCTTGCATGTACCAACACTCGGCGTGCGATTGATGGGCCATCAGCCACACCCTCAGCAGCCTCCGGCTGCAGGAGCGCATGTACGGCACCCACTCCCCCGGCCAGCCATGCCTCATGCACGGTGGGGAGGTCCCAGCATCCGGTGGCTCGCAGTGAGACACCACGCGGACCGGTGCGACGTACATGCCCGCGAATCATGAGCAGCCAGGAGTGGAAGATCGTGGGGGCGTACTGCGCCTGGGCGTCCTCGAAGAACGTCGCGTCGATCGGCCCGGTCGCGTCGTCAACGGTCACGAACACCACGCGGCGACCGCTGCGCACCGGCGGAGTCTGGGTGGCGACCTTGACTCCCGCCACCCACACCACCTGCTCAGCTCTGCACCGCAGCAGATCACGGGCCCGGGCCAAGGACAGTTCGGCGAGCATCGGCTCGTAGAAGCGGATCAGGTGCTGGCTGACGTCAAGGCCGAGGATCTCCACCTCGGCTCGCACCCGCTCGGCGACACTCATGTCGGGCAGTCCGGTGGAACGCGGAACATCCTGCGCACCGCCGATGTCGAAGGCAAGTTGATCTACGGGGGCGCTACCGCCACGCAGCCGGTCGAGATCGGCCACCTGCAGCAGCAGGTCACGGCGCGTGATGCGTCGCCGCGATAAGGACGTGCCAATGCCATAGACACTGTCGAACGCACCGGCGAGGACGAGTCGTTCGACCACCGGGCGGCTGACGTCGGTGCGGTACCAGAAATCCGGCAGTGAGGTGTACGGCCGCGCACCGAGTATCGAGTCGACCTCGGCGGCGCTGATGCCCTTCACCTCGCTCAGTGCGATACGCAGGGCGTACCCCGTCCGGGACGCGCACTGGGCACCCTCGCACTCGACCGAGTACACCGCCGCCGAGGAGTTCACGTCGACCCCGCGGATCTCGATCCCCATCGTTCGTGCGTCGTCAAGGATCAACCGCTTGGGGTACATCCCCGGGTCGTACGTGAGGATGCCGGCGAAGAACGCGGCCGGGTGATGCGTCTTCAACCACGCGGACTGGTACGTCGGCAGTGCGAATGCGGCGGCGTGCGCCTTGCAGAAACCGAAGGAGGCGAATGCGCGCAGGATGTCCCAGACCCGGTCGACCGTGTCTAGGTCATACCCGCGGCGCAGTGCGGCCGGATAGAACCACGCGCGCACATCGTCCATGCCCTCGGGGGTGTTCATGCTGCGCCGGGTCTCGTCGGCCTCGGCCAGAGTGCACCCGGTCATGGTGGCCACGATGCGCAGCACCTGCTCGTGGAAGACGACGACCCCGAAGGTCTCCGCCAGGGCCGGCCGGAGATCGTCGTGCGGATAGACCGGAGCGCACCACCCCTGGCGGGCGCGCAGGAAGGGGGTGACCATGTCGGACTTCACCGGACCGGGCCGGAACAGCGAGATGTCGATGACGAGGTCGTTGAAGGTCTCGGGTGCGAACTTGCCGATGAGTTCGCGCTGCCCGGGTGACTCGATCTGGAAGCAGCCGAGTGTGCGGGCCGAGGAGATCAACTCGAACGTCGGTCGATCGTCGAGGGGGACGCGGTCGATGTCGACGAGTTCACCGTCGATGCGGGCGATCTCGTCTAGCGCATGCGCGATCGCGGACTGCATCCGGATGCCGAGCACATCGAGTTTGAGCAGGCCGACCTCCTCGACATCGTCCTTGTCGAACTGGCACATCGGATAGCCCGCCGCACTCGCCTCCACCGGAACCCGGTCGAGCAAGGTGGCATCGCTCAACAGCACACCGCACGGGTGCATCGCCACATGCCGCGGCAGCCCGTCGAGGGCCTCGACGAGGTCGAGCAGGTCGTCTAGATCACCGCGGGCTGCCGCCTGCCCTAGACCTGAGCGGCGCACCTCGGGCAGGTCGGTGAGCGCAGCACGCACATTGCGGGCGCGGATATGCGGTACCGCCTTGGCGAGCGCGTCGATCTCCGAACGCGGCAGGCTGAGTGCCGCACCGACATCGCGCAGCGCATGTCGGGCCCGGTAGGTCTCCATCATCGACACGCAGGCGATGCGATGTGCGCCGAAGCGGTCAAGGATCAGGTCGTAGACGTCGGTGCGCCGGGCCGACTCGACATCAATGTCGATATCGGGCAGAGCGCGGCGCAGCGGGGTGAGGAAGCGCTCCATCAGCAGCCCGTGGCGAAGTGGATCGATACCGGAGATGCCGAGCAGATAGGTCACCAGACTGCCCGCACCCGACCCGCGGGCAGCAACCCGGATCCCGCTGCGGCGGGACAGGTCGACAACCTCGGCCACGGTGAGGAAGTAGCCGGCGAAACCGAGCTGGTCGATCGTGCGCACCTCGTCATCGAGCCGCTCCTCGGCAGCCCGGCGCTCCCACTCGGGATACCGCTCGGCGATGGCCGAATGACAGCGGTCGCGCAGCACTCGGGACAACGTCCCGGGGGTGATCTGCTCCCCACCCGGTACGAGGAGTTCGGCCTCTGGAACATGGATCGACCCGATACCGATGTCGTATGGCGACAACGCACATTCCACGGCGAGTTCCCGCGTGCGACCGAGGAGCGCCTGCACCGCGCGAGTGGGCAGGCCGGCGGCAGTGACGATCTCGTCGGCGATCTGCTCCATCGTCGCGGTATCGGCTAGGTACCCGAACGCATTCGCCCGAGCCCGGTGCCGTCGGTCGAGGGGGACGAGCCGACGGACCGCATCGAGGACGTCGACGGTGCGGGCCTGGTCAGGGGTGGCATAGCGGACTGTGTGCGTGAGCACGGTCGACAGGCCGTGCTGATCCGCCCACCCGAGCATGCGCGCTGCGAGAACACCCGATGGTGCAGGACAGCCGAATGAGTCGACACCCGACTGTGCCCGATGCGAGGTCACTGCCACACGCACATCGACACCCCGCTCCCACCATTGCCGCAGCAGCGCGTCGGCAAGATCGGGACGCCGGCCCTGCAGGGCGCGTCCGATCGGGGAGTCGTAGCCCATCAGCACGACCAACCCGGCATCTGCGCACTGCTGCGGGTCCGACAGCAGCGGGTCACCGCGTCGGTCGGCGTGCGCGGCGCTCACCAGCCGGCACAGCGGTCGCCAGCCCGGGCCGCCGCGGGCAAGGACCACCGCGCGCATCTCACGCGATGGCCGCCACACTCCGCCCCGCACGACACTTCTGCGATGGACGGGGGCCGCGAGCGGTCCGGATGATCCGGCATGGGACGCCACTGTGGCCGGGTCCAGGGCGAGATCGACACCGAGGAGCGGTGCGATACCTGCGTTGCGGCAGGCGAGCGCGAACCGGACCGCGCCGTACAACCCGTCACGATCGGTCAGCGCCAGCGCGGGCTGACCTAGATCGGCAGCCCGCTCGACTAGTACGCCCGGTGAGCAGGCCCCGTGCCGCAGTGAGTAGCCGGAGGCGACCCGCAGGTGGGCGAAGCTCACCGCACGTCCAGCGGAATCTGGCAGTTCACCCCGAGTCGATCGATCACCACCTGAC
>JBILVH010000146.1:0-5061 GCA_044370555.1 Candidatus Nanopelagicales bacterium | reverse complement strand
GACTGGACGTTGCGGGTGTCGTGACTCATGACTCGCTCCTGCGGTCTCGGAGGGGGATCCGGCGGACGGCGCTACCCGCGGCGAGGAGGCCGGGATGCGTCAGGCCTCGCCGCGGCTGCTAAGGAGCAGCTGCGGGGCGAGGAGCAGTCCGCGAGCGTTCATGGTGCTGCGAGCCTACCGCAACCGCGGGGCCCAAGCCCCCTGGGTCGGGCCCTGGGCCGCAGGTCGAGGGGCTGATGCCCCATCGAGTCCACAGGGCTAGTCCACAGGGCCGGGTGGCCCCTCGCCGATCCACAGGCCGGTCAGCGTCCCCGGTGCCGGTGTGCGCGACGACGTACGTTCGCCCGACCCAGCACGTCACATCACGTCACATCACATCACGTCACGTCACGTCGTCTCCCGAGTTGATATCCGTCCGCGGGTGCTCAGCACGTCGGGAGCCGTGACCCCACTCAAGGAGGTTCCATGAACTCGTTCCTACGCACCCCGTTGCCCGCGGTCGTCTCAGCCGCGGTTGCGACCGCGGTCGGGGTCGGCCTGCTTATGGCATTACCAACCGCGGCGTCGGCAGCCACACCGGCCGAGCAGTGGGAGGTCAGCCGTTCCATCAGCGCCGACCTCGGCGCCGCCGACGGTTGGCGCGGGCACCTGACGGTGACGCACGAGGAGGTCCGGGCCGGCACCGCGGTACCGGTCCGCCGGCTAGTGATCGACGTGATGCTCGTTCGTCGCACCTGCGACATCGGCGGATGCATGGAAACGGTCCTACGCACCGAACCCGCTCCGACCACGGCACGATGGCGCCCGCATCTCGCCGCGGCATCCGTCACGTCGGACGACGGAGTGCCGGTACGCGTGCGCCGCTACGCGGTCGACGACTCAGGGGCGACGACCGACCGCATCCTTGAAGACCGTGTCGTACCGCTTCGCGTGGCGGTGCGGGCCCGGTCGACCGGCGGTGACTACACCAGTTCCTTCCGGTCTACGAGCGCCGGCATCGTGACAATGTCGCGATCGCGGCAGGTATCGGCCGACGTGGTCGTTGTGCTCGGAGGCTTGCGCGTCACGTCGTCCGGGGGCGGCATGTCGTGGAGCAGGCGGCAGACGAGGCCGGTCCCCTAGGGCCCCTAGGTGCCCGCGCACTAGGCTCGCGGGCATGTCGAAGACGTTGAATCTCGCCCTGATCCCCGGCGACGGGATCGGCACCGAGGTCGTCGCCGAGGGCGTGAAGGTCCTCCAGGCTGCCATCGCCGGCGAGGGTGTCGAGCTCACGACGACCGAGTACGACCTCGGTGCCCGCCGCTACCACCGCACCGGTGAGACGCTGCCCGAGGGCATGGTCGCCGAACTGCGCGGCTACGACGCGATCCTCCTCGGCGCGATCGGCGATCCGTCCGTACCGCCGGGGGTTCTGGAGCGCGGCCTCCTGCTCGCACTGCGCTTCGCGATGGATCACCACCTCAATCTGCGCCCGGTGAAGCTGCACCCCGGGGTCGTCGGTCCGATCGCCGGCAAGGGCCCTGCCGAGATCGACTTCGTGGTGTGCCGCGAGGGTACGGAAGGCCCCTACGCCGGGGCGGGCGGTGTCCTCCGCGTCGGCACACCCCACGAGATCGCCACCGAGGAGAGCCTCAACACGGCGTACGGCGTCGAGCGCATCGTGCGCGATGCGTTCCTGCGCGCGCGGCGGAGACGCGGCAAGGTCACCCTCGTGCACAAGACCAACGTCCTCGTGCACGCCGGGGCGCTGTGGCAGCGCGTCTTCAGCGAGGTGGCCGCTGAGTTTCCCGACATCGCGACCGACTACTGCCACGTGGATGCGGCCTCGATGTTCTTCCTGACCAACCCCGAGCGTTTCGATGTCATCGTGACCGACAACCTCTTCGGCGACATCCTGACCGATATCGGGGCCGCGATCGCCGGCGGCATCGGATTGGCCGCAAGCGGCAACATCGATCCGAGCCGCGCGAACCCCAGCATGTTCGAACCGGTACATGGCTCCGCACCCGACATCGCGGGCAAGGGTGTTGCTGACCCGACCGCGACCGTGCTGTCGGTCGCGATGCTGCTCGACCACGTCGGCTACGTGGACCTCGCGGCCAGAGTCGAAGCAGCGGTTTCAGCGGACCTCGAGGAGCGAGCGGGGCGTCCGGCGCGATCCACCAGCGAGATCGGGGACGCGCTGGCACAGCGCGTCCGAGGCTGACGGAGTAACCTCACACCCCATGACCGAGATGGTTGCGCCCGAGTACGGCACCGCGCTGTGGCCGGTCGCGCTGCGCCCCAACGCCTCCCCGTTGCCGCCTGCTGATCGGGCGCGGATCCTTGCCGATCCGGGTTTCGGGCGCTACTTCACCGACAACATGGTCCGCGCAACGTGGACGGCGGGGGCCGGGTGGCACGATGCCGAACTCATCCCCTATGCGCCACTCCTCCTCGACCCCGCGACGAACGTCCTGCACTACGGGCAGGCGATCTTCGAAGGGTTGAAGGCATATCGGCACGCCGACGGCAGCATCAAGACCTTCCGGCCGACGGCGAACGCCGCGCGCTTCGCCAACTCTGCTCGACGCCTTGCGATGGCGGAACTGCCCGAAGAACTGTTCCTCGGTTCGATCGAGGCCCTTGTGCGGGCGGACCGCGACTGGGTCTCGGGCGAGGCCGAGCGCACCCTCTACCTGCGCCCTTTCATGCTGGCCACGGAGGTCGGGCTCGGCGTTCGCCCGGCCAATGAGTACACCTACCTGCTCATCGCATCACCAGCCGGGGCGTACTTCGCGAAGGGCATCAAGCCTGTCTCCGTGTGGTTGTCCGACGAGTACGTCCGGGCATCTCCGGGAGGCACGGGTGAAGCGAAGTGCGCAGGCAACTACGCGGCGTCTTTGGTGGCACAGGCCGAAGCCATGCAGCACGGTTGCGACCAGGTCGTATGGCTGGACGCGGTGGAGCGCCGCTGGATCGAAGAGATGGGGGGGATGAACCTCTACTTCGTCTACGGCAGCGGCGACGAGGCGCGACTGGTCACCCCGGAGCTCACCGGCTCCCTGCTCCCCGGCATCACCCGCGATTCGCTCCTCACCCTCGCCCGTGATCTGGGCCTGCAGGCTACGGAAGGTCGCCTCACCGTCGACGACTGGCGGCGCGGTTGCGAGAGTGGCGAGATCACCGAGGTGTTCGCATGCGGCACTGCTGCGGTCATCACCCCGGTCGGTGATGTGAAGTCACGGCAGGGCGCGTGGACGATCGGCGGCGGAGGATCAGGCCCGGTGACGATGCGGCTGCGCAATGCCCTCATCGACATTCAGACCGGCGCGGCACCCGACAGCCACAACTGGTTGCACACCATCGTCCCGGCGTGAGTTCCGCGGGAGCGTTCATAGGCGCGGCTCCATCACGGTCTTTCGGCTGACTAGTCCGTCTCAGTGCAGGCATCCGTGCGAATGGACGCGACAGCCATCTGCTCGGATTCGGCATCACCTAGGTCGGTGAGTCCGGCGGCCAGGAGCGCTGAGCGCGGTGCGGTGACGAGCAGTTCGTCGGCGAGGATGGTCAGATGAACACCTGCCGGGGCTGCATGCCTACCGATGGCTGCAAGGACCTCGCCCACCCACATGGGCGGGGTCCATGAACTGCCCTCCTCGACGACGACGACGGCAACGGTAGCCCCGGCAGCCGTGATCCCCTCGATGGCTTCTTCGACACACTCACGCAGCGGGTCATGGTCGAGTCTGGAAGTCTCGAGAAGCGAGCGGAGGCGAGTTTCGAGTTGGGCGGCGGTCCGGCGTACTCCCGGGTTCTCCGGTGACGTGCGGCCATCGGCGATGTCGTGTAGCAGCGTCCGTGTGCGGTCGTCGACCGAACGCCATCTCTGATCTGCCGCGGAACGGGCCAGCTTCCGCGCATCCGCGGCGGCAATAGCCCGCCAGCGGGCCTGCAGCAGTGCGTTCGAACGATCGAAGGCGCGGGCGAGCAGCGTGATGATCCCCACCAGGGTGGCGACCCACAGGCTTGTCTCGATCGCGGGCACAGAGGCCTCCACTCGACAGCCGGCTGGCAGCGCGAGTGGGACGACCAGGGTGGGAAGTATCGTCACCAGCACGATCACCAGAGCCGGCAGGAGCCGCCGCTGCGCGAGGGCAGGCAGCACCATCGCCCCAGCCGTTGCGAAGAGGACCTGGTGGAGCCCCCCGGCGCTCGCGCAGCCCTGCACCCCCGCCCAGGCGATCACCTGGGTAGCTACGAGAAGGGTCGCTGCGCTCCACGCGAGGATCCCCAGGCGTTTCATATGCCACCGCACGACGACCGCAACGACCGCGGCCGCGAACAGCAGGTAGCTGATCGCGATTGCGACCGGTTGACCGAAAACCCACGCCGTAGGGATCAGGAGGATGAGCCCGCTAACGAGGGGTGACGCCATCGCGAGCCGCACACTGCGCGGACCCAGCACTATCTCTGCGGCCGACGGTGTGGTCTCTGGTGCGCCTGCCCGTGGGGATGCCAGAGGTACTTCGACTGTCACGGTCGTCCCCCTCCCGGGGGCCGATTCGACCGCGACCGAACCACCGATGGATGCCACGGATTCAGACAGTGCACGCCGCATACCGAATCTCAGCCGCGTGTACTCATCCATGCCTCTGCCGTTGTCCATGATCGTGAATGTGACCCGTTCACCGGAGGCGCGCACGCGCAGTACGGTCCGTGTGGCCTGTGCGTGACGCGAGATGTTGCGGAGCACCTCGCCAACGGCCGAGTACGCGACCTGTGCAGCCTCATCATCGAGGAATTGGATTTCGGAACTAACGACTGGTTGCACAATTCCCGGCACCCGGTGCGTCTTGATGAGGGAGGTCACGAGCTCCTGGACTTTCCGTGGTGCGGAGTTGTCGATCAGATCAAGCGACTCCACGTCCGCGGCACATTGACTACGGGCTGCGGCGGCGGAGCCCTGCATCCGCGAGATGGTTGCAAGGGTGTTGAGGACTGTCTCATGGATGCGTCGATCGACTGTGGCTCGTGCTGCGGCCGCGCTCTCGGCCGCCAGGGATCGTGCTTCACGCTGGC
>JBILVH010000145.1:0-5062 GCA_044370555.1 Candidatus Nanopelagicales bacterium | reverse complement strand
CTGGCCTGGTCGCAGTCTGGTCGAAGGTCGGGGGCCGCTCGGCCATCAGTTCCGCGACCATTCGACCGGTCTCGAGGCCGTAGTCGATGCCCTCGCCGTTGAGCGGGTTCACGCAGCCGGCTGCATCGCCGATGAAGGCCCAGTTCGGGCCGGCGACGCCGCTGACCGCACCCCCCATCGGGAGCAATGCACTCCACGGGGCGCGTACGTCGCCGCTGAGCTGCCAATCGGCGCGCTGGGCGTCGGTGTAATGGGTGAGGAGTTGGCGCAGGTTGATATCAGCGGGGCGCTTGGCGGTGGCGAGAGTGCCGACTCCGATGTTCACCGTGCCGTCGGCGAGCGGGAAGACCCAGCCGTAGCCGGAGAGGATCTTGCCGTCATCGTCGCGGAGTTCCAGATGCGAGGAGATCCACGGGTCATCGCTACGCGCGGAGTCGATGTAGCCGCGGGCGGCAACGCCGTACGCCGTATCGCGGTGCCATTCGCGGCCGAGATGGCGGCCGAGTTGCGAGCGCGCACCGTCGGCAATGATGAGGCGCTGGCAGCGGATGGTCTCGGTCGTGGCCGCGGGCCGCGCGGCGGGGACGCTGGCGGGGGTGGCGCGTGGGCGCGCACGGGTGATCGTCGACGCTCCCGTCGCCGTCGCCGTCGCCGTCGCCGCGCCGGAGCGCTGGGCCGCGGGGCGGTCGGCGTCCACTAGGCGTTCATCGGGGTCACTGGTCACGGTGAAGGTGACTGCCTCGACGCGGCCGCCGTACGAGTGCTGCACGCTAACTGCGCGGTGGCCCTGCAGCATGCGCGCACCGGAGGCGACGGCAACCTCGCGGATGGCGTTGTCGAGTGCGGTTCGCGGGGCTGCGGCACCGTGGCTCGGCAGATTCCCGCCGGGCCAGGGCAGGTAGAGCAACTGGCCGAAGCCAGCCGCGCGCAGGCCGCGGTTGCGGGCCCGATCGGCGAGCCACTCATCGAGGCCGAGGTCATGAAGTTGGCCGATCGCCCTCGGGGTCAGGCCGTCGCCGCAGGGCTTGTCGCGGGGGAAGATCTCGGCGTCGGTGAGGATGACGTCGAGGCCGGCGCGCGCGGCCCAGGCCGCGGCTGCGGAGCCCGCGGGCCCCGCTCCGACCACGAGGACGTCGCAGTGGTGGTCAGCAGGCGCGGCGGCGGCCCGTGCGGGCGCGTCAGCAGGCGCGGCGGCGGCCCGTGCGGGCGCGGCAGCAGGCGCGGCGGCGGCCCGTGCGGGCGCGGCATCCAGCGGGGTGCCGCCGTTCGACGAGTGGCTGGACATAGCGCATACATGCTCCCGCGGACGGCGGCGCCGAGCGACCCGAGCCCCCGTGACCCCCCTCACGGTGTCAAAACGCTTCATAAGACAGGTCGTTTTGACACCGTGAGGTTGTGGGGGGCGTCGGGGGTGGGGGTGTGGACGGCGGCACAGTCGGGCCGCGGGCTGCCGCAGAGTTCGGGCATGCGTGACCCACAAGCACTCCGCGACCTCGCCGCGGCCCAGTCCGGCCTCGTCAGTTCCCGGCAGATACGAGCCGCCGGCCTCTCCCGCGCCGCACAGCAACGCCGACTGGCCTCCGGGCTGTGGCGCGCACAACTGGGCGCCATACGGATCCTCGACACGGGCACCCCCGACAGTCAGGACGCGTGGGCGCTGCACCTGTCGTGCGAGGTGCCGTTGCTTGTCTCGGGGACGACGGCCCTGGCCCTGCGCGGGTGGTCGATCCCGTGGCGGCGCCTCGTCGTCCGCTCCCGAGCTCACGTGCGCATCGCCGGAGTTGCGCTGGTCCGCAGGGAGCACCTTGACCTTCTCCGGAGTCCCGAGCCTGCCCTGGCGAGCCCCGGCCTCGCGCTCATCGACTGCCTGCGCTTCCTCAGTCCCGGCGAAGCAACCGCGCTGCTCGACTTCGCCCTGCAGCACAGCTGGACGACCCCCGACCGCTTCCGCGAACTCGTGGCTGCGGAGAGCCGACTGAGCCGACCCGAGTCCGATTGGCTCCACACGCTGGTGGATCGAGTTATGAACGGTGCCCAGTCCGATGGCGAGCGCCACATGCACACGATCCTCCTGCGCACATCTCGTACCGACTGGATCGGCAACTACGTCGTACGACGCAGCGACGGGCACATCATCGCGCGCTGCGACTTCGCACTGCCCGACCTGAAGTTGGCGGTAGAAGTCGACGGCCGCACCGCGCACACCGGCCGCACGGCATTCGAACGCGACCGGCGTCGGCAGAACGCGCTCATCCTCGCCGGCTGGACGGTGCTGCGATTCACGTGGCAACAGATCACAACGAGCCCCGACGAGGTGCTGCTCACCGTGACCCAGGCCCTTGCCTCACGGTGTCAAAACGACACGGAAAACAGAGCGTTTTGACACCGTGAGGGGGTCAGGAGGTCGCGGTTTGCTGCTGCTCCATCATCGCGGCAAGCCACGGCGGCACGTACGACTCGGCGAATTTCTGGAAGCCGTACGCCCCACCGAGGAATGTCATCTTGCCGGTCAACTTGCCGAGGCTGCGTACATACGACCGGGCCTTACCCGCCTTGTCCAACCCCGACCAGTAGGCATTCTTCGGATTCGCCCGTGCCAGCCACGCCCCGAGGCGCGCCAAGGTGCCCTGCTTCGCCACCACCTCGACCGAGGTACGCACGCTCGCCGACGACGCCGCCGCGAAGGACCCGCTAGCCCGACTCGCCGCGTTCGCCTCCGGCGCCGCAGCGCGCGTGAAGCGCGCGACCCCCGCCTTGATCTTCCCGAACGTCCACTTGCCGGCGGACGCCACGCCCTTCACCACCGCCGGCCCGATCATCACCACCATCGCGGCCAGCCCCGCCCAGGCCTGTACGGACCGGAAGGTGTCCAACGCCGGGCTCGGCTCGGTCTGGGTCTTCGCGGACAGGATCTGCGCACCCGTCGAGATCATCCCGAGGGCGATGGGGATCGCCCACTGCCCCCCGGGCAACATGCCCACCACGAACGACGCGACGACAGCGACCGCCGAGACGATCTGCCAGAACCAACTCCACTCATTGGCGTTGCCCGTCGAATCCACGCCGTTCACCGGATCGCCCGGAGTGAAGCCGTAGAGCGCATCGCCGCCGTTCAGCGCAGGGTCGACCGCGAGGAACAGGCCGAGAGCCGCCAGATACGGCCGCGCACCCATCAAGGTGATGGACGACGGCCCGCCAAGTGTCTCGAGCCGAGACGCGGCCTGCCACAGGTACGACGGTGCCGCATCCCGCGGCGCCGCAGGCACCTCGAGTGCCTCACCGTACGGACCGAAGCGCGGCAGCAACCCGACCCCCACCGCGGGATCCCGGGCACCGCTCACCGGCAAGTCGAACGACGGCATGGGCACCGCCACCGCGGCAGCCCCGTCAAGGCCCGGCACCACCATCGTCGCGGTGCCACCCACCGGGATGGTCACGTTCGCGCCGCCGGGCAGGCCGAGGGAGTAGGCCTGCACCGCACCGGGTGCACCGAGTTGACCGCTGAGCAGCACGGTCGGCGATGAGTCGAGGGGCGACGTGTAGGAATACAGCGACGTCGCAGTCCCAGCGCTCGACTGCACCTCCTTGGCGACGATCCGGTCGGCGAACGTCGACATCCGCGTGGTGACCCGGGCCGCGTTGCGCCCGTCCGCCACACGCGCAACCTCGGTGAGTGACTCCCAGGCCATGTCGACGTCAGCCGCACCGCCCGTGATCGTGCGCACGCGACCGAAATTGTCGTAGCCGATGGCCACGCGCTGCTGTCCGGTGCCGTCCCCCGAAAGCAGCGGATCGGTCGTCGAGACCGCGCGGCCGCGCGCGTCATAACAGGTCACGTAGTCGACGCCGTTGCGAGAACCACCGGTGCGCAGGCCATCCCTGGACGCATTCGGATATGCCGAACCGCATGCGGCGTCCTGGCGCTCAGCGAAGCGGTAGCGGTAATCGGTGGCAGCTCCGTCGGTCGTGATCACCGCGCGCGTGAGCCGCCGCGCCTCGTCGTACGTGTAACTCCGCGCCTCCTCGCGCGTCGCCGCACCCGTCACCCGCAAAGCGCTGTTCAACAGGCGGCCGTACTGCGTGTACGTCATCTCCTGCCGCACCCGGTAGCCGCCACCAGCGGCCGTCAGTAGTCGCGGCTGTCCGGAGCTGGTGTACTCATATGACAGCCCGACCGCGTCGGTGCCCGCTCCGTACGCAATGCCGCTCAGCCGCCCGTCGCCGGTCGAGTACGTCAACTGCGCCGCCGTACGTCCGTTGAGGACGACTCGGGTGAGAGCCGCATCCGTCTCGCGGTACGAGTAGGTCATGGTCATCGTCGGCTGACCGACCAGCGGCGGTGTTACCGTCACGGTCTCGGGATCACCAATGGGTGTGTACGTCGTCCGCGTTGTCGTGCCGTGCTCGTCGATGTACACCACCGGCAGGCCGAGGAGGTTGGCGGTCGTGGTGGAGCGCACACGCGAGTTGGGATTGACAGCCGCCCCGGGGCCGTTCCAGACGGTCGTCCGCGTGGTGAGCGGGTCGTCGTCGACGTCGTATTCGATCTCGGTCCGCTCGATGAGCTCACCAGATGCGTTCCAGATGCTCGTTGCCGAAGGACTGCCGTCGTTGCGGTAGGCCATGCACGAGGTCAGCGCACCGCCCTCGGCTCCGCTCACAACCGATGCGATCAAGCGGCCGCGCGCATCGAAGAACGACTCGACGGACGAGCCGTCCTGCCGCACCTGCTTGCGCTGCTGCCCCGCCTGCACGGCCTGCCCGGCGCCGCACACCGACGGGAGCGCGGCGACGCCGCGGATGTCCCAGTAGGTGGTGCGCTGCACGAGACGACCAGGAGTGGTGTACGTCGTCAGCCGACCCCACTGCCCACTCTCAGGACGGCTCGGCTCGTACTCCATCGTGGCTGTCAGGCCACCGGGTTGCGTGATGCTCGTGGGCCGATCGGTTGCGAGGTTGTCGTATCCGTAGACAAGAGACGGATCACGGGTGACACCGGAGTACGTGTCGTTGAACTCCACGCGCGTGGTGCGCTGGAATCCGGGGGACACCTGCTCGGTTG